>NZ_DAIOEU010000019.1:0-68082 GCF_036746095.1 Dyella sp. | reverse complement strand
TTTCGTCCCGGGTGAGCCGCCCATTCTACATCCCTTCATCCTTCCGTCAACACCCAAAATCGAAATTGTTGCCGGAGGTTTTTAGGGGAACCTTCGCGAAGGACTGTCTCGTCGAAGGGGGTGAAATCATAGCGCCGGTTTACAGTCCTGTGAAGGGGCGAAAGCACAATCTGCGCAAAAATTTCGCGCAGAGAGCGAAACGCAAACCGGACGCTCGTGGCTAGCCACCACTTAGCCTGCCCGGCTGGCACGAGCTCCGGTGCAAGGAAGAGCCCACCCAGAGCGGAATTACTTCATGGCATCCGGCAGACACGAAGGTGCGTTGCCGGAGGCATCTTTCCGCCTCGCCTGGCCGGCTTCGTGCACAGGCACGTAGCCGACGCGATAGGGGATCAACGACTCGGGCCGCATCTTTTCCAACGCGTCCCAATCATCTTCGAAAGGAATGAATTGCTGCATGTCCGTGCCTCGGGGTGGGTTCTGCGTGGAACCCATTGCAGCAGAGAGAAAAGCCAGGGCGCTGGCGAAATCGGGCGATTTGCAGGCAGCGCGCGGCGGAATCAGTCGATCACGACCATCTCGAAGTCGCTTTTGGTCGCACCGCAATCGGGGCAGGTCCAGGTATCGGGCACATCTTCCCAGCGCGTGCCGGGCTCGATGCCCTCTTCCGGCAGCCCTTCGGCCTCGTCATAAATGAAGCCGCAGACCACGCACATCCATTTGCGCAAGGTGGTTTCGGTGGACATTTGATTCATAGGGACTCGCGAGATCAGAGTTAATGGCACATTCTCGCAACTCCTCCAGCGATGCGAAAGCGGCCGTGCGGGTCTTTTATCCGGCGCGCCTGAACACAGCCACGCCTTTGCGCATACGACTGGCGGCCAACGAGGATCGCCTGGAAAATGACGGCCTCCCCCGACGCAGTCCAAGCGTCACAGATTGCCTCTCTCCATCGAGTTGCTGCCAATGACCAACCATGAACTTTTCCAGCGCGCCCTCAAACTGCTGCCTGGCGGCGTGAATTCTCCAGTCCGCGCTTTCAAATCCGTCGGTGGCGAGCCTTTTTTCACCGCACGTGCTGAGGGTGCCTATCTGTGGGATGTTGAAGGCAAGCGTTATATCGACTATGTCGGCTCTTGGGGCCCGATGGTCGTGGGGCACAACCATCCTCAGGTGCGCGAAGCGGTTGAGCGTGCGGTACGGGACGGACTGTCATTCGGCACGCCCTGCCCGGCCGAAGTGGCGATGGCGGAGACCATCACGCGACTGGTGCCTTCCGTAGAGATGGTACGCATGGTCAATTCCGGCACGGAGGCGACCATGTCGGCCATCCGTCTGGCGCGCGGCGCTACCGGACGCAACAAGATCGTGAAGTTCGAAGGCTGCTATCACGGGCATGGCGACAGCTTCTTAGTAAAAGCCGGCTCCGGCGCGCTGACGTTCGGCGTGCCGACGTCACCCGGCGTACCGACGGCAAACGCCGATCTCACCCTGACCTTGCCCTATAACGATCTGCAAGCGGCCCAAGCATTGTTTGCGGAGCGTGGTAACGATATCGCCGGCCTGATCATCGAACCGGTTGCCGGCAATATGAACTGCATTCCCCCGCGGGAAGGCTACTTGCAAGGGCTGCGCGAGCTTTGCACGCGCCACGGCGCGCTGCTGATCTTCGATGAGGTGATGACCGGTTTCCGCGTAGCGCTCGGTGGCGCGCAGGCGCTGTATGGGATCAAACCCGACCTATCCACCTTCGGCAAGATCATCGGTGGCGGCATGCCGGTGGGCGCCTACGGTGGACGCCGCGAGCTGATGGAACAGATTGCACCGGCCGGCCCGATCTACCAAGCTGGCACCCTGAGCGGGAACCCGGTTGCAATGGCTGCTGGCCTGGCCATGCTTGAGCTAGTGCAAGCACCCGGATTCTACGACACGCTCGCTGCACGCACGCACATGTTGACCGATGGCTTGCAGGCAGTAGCCGATGGCGAGGGCGTTCCATTCAGCACCAATCGGGTGGGCGGCATGTTCGGACTGTTCTTCACGCACGAAACGGTGAGCAGTTACGCGCAGGCCACGGCGGCCGATACTGCGATGTTCAACCGCTTCTTTCAAGGCATGCTCGAACATGGCGTATTCCTTGCGCCGAGCGCATTCGAAGCCGGCTTCCTCTCTTCCGCCCATAGCGATGAGGACATTGCTGCCACTCTGAATGCAGCGCGCATCGCGATGCGGCTGGCACGCGCGGGCTGATCGCCATGCAGGGACGCACGCCTTTTCCCGATCGACTCCATCCCGCCCGGCCAGGTGGCTGGCGGGCACGCTGGTTCCACATCATTTTTGGACACGACGATGCGCCCGGCCGCCGCTTCGACGTTCTGCTGATCATTGCCATCCTGGGCAGCATCGTGGTGGCGATGCTCGATACCGTCGCGGAAGCGCATGCGCGATACGGCGCGATCTTTTACGCATTGGAATGGACGTTCACCCTGCTCTTCACGCTCGAATACGTGATGCGCATCGTGGTGGTCGATCGCCCGTGGCGCTACATGCGAAGCTTCTTCGGCGTGGTCGATTTCCTGGCCGTACTACCTACCTGGATAAGCTTGATCGCGGCGGGCAGCCAGTATCTGCTGGTAGTACGCGCGCTCCGCATCCTGCGCATCTTCCGCATCCTCAAGCTCACGCGCTATGTAGGCGAGGCGGATTTGCTCTGGTACACGCTGTTGCGCGCACGGCGCAAAGTACTGGTGTTCTTCAGCGCCATTCTTACCTTGGTGCTGATCTTTGGCGCACTGATGTACTTGATCGAAGGCCCGGAAGACGGCTTCACCTCCATCCCCACCTCCATGTATTGGGCAATCGTCACCATGACCACGGTCGGCTTCGGCGACATCACGCCGAAAACCGCTTTGGGCAAATTGCTGACGTCGCTGATCATCCTGATTGGCTACAGCATCATCGCCGTGCCCACCGGCATTTTTACGGCGGAACTGGCAGCCAGCATGCGTTCGCGACGCAAGCATCTGCCCTGCCCGCATTGCGGCCAAGTCGATCATGAAAGCGATGCATCGCATTGCCGCCTATGCGGCACGTCGTTGTTCGAGAGTGAGGATTGAAACGCAGGGAGTAGTCAACTCCACTGCTTGCTTCACCAGCTTCCGACATTGGGCATGGATGCCCACGGCTCCTGCGGCGGCAGATGCCCATCCTGCAGCAGCTCGATCGATATGAGGTCGGGCGAACGCACGAACGCCATATGCCCATCGCGCGGCGGACGACTGATGGTGTAACCCATCGATTGCAGATGTTCGCAAGTCGCATAGATATCGCGAACCTGAAACGCGAGATGGCCGAAATTGCGCGCCGAGCCGTAATCTTCTTCCGAGCCCCAGTTATAGGTCAGCTCAACTTCCGCCCCGGGGCTTTCCGGTGCAGCGAGGTAGACCAGCGTGAACTTGCCTTGCGGCACCTCCATGCGACGCACTTCTTTCAAGCCAAGCCCTTCGCAGTAGAAACGGAGCGACGCATCCAGATCATGCACGCGAACCATGCTGTGCAGGTATTTCATGGTGATTCTTCCTGAGCTGTTATCCCAAACTATTTCGCCACGAAAGCATGTAAAGCGGCGTGCAGGCGTGACAGCCCCTCGGACAACTCCTCGTTGCTGATGTTCAGCGGCGGCACGAAACGCAAGACGTCCGGACCCGCCTGCAACACCAGCAGGCCGTGCGCCGCGGCCACGTCGAGCACCTCGCCCGCTTTGCCGCGATAAGGTTCTGCCATCACGGCGCCCAGCATCAGGCCGCGTCCACGCACTTCGGAAAACACGCTCAACTCGGCATCGATCGACTTCAGCGCCTCCTGCAACGTGGCGGATTGGCGCTGCACGTTTGCCAGCAGTTCCGGCGACGACAGCTTGCGCAACGCAGCGCGCGCAACCGCGGCAGCCATGGGGTTACCGCCAAAGGTAGTGCCGTGCGCACCGAACTGCATCACCTGCGCCACCTTCGGACCTGCAAGCATCGCACCGATCGGGAAGCCGCAGCCCAAGGCCTTCGCGAGCGTCACGATATCCGGCATCACGCCATCCTGCACGTGTGCGAACAATGTGCCGGTGCGACCCATGCCGCATTGAATCTCATCGAGCACCAGCAACGCACCATGCGCATCGCACAGTTCGCGCACGCGCTTGATAAAACCGGGCGCTGCCGGCAATACGCCGCCTTCGCCCTGCACCGGCTCCAGCATCACAGCGGCGATATCGCCCTCCGCAAAGGTCGCTTCGAGCGCGGCAACATCGTTGAAGTCCAGATAACGGAAACCGCCCGGCAGCGGCTCATAGCCTTCCTGGTATTTCGGTTGCGCCGTGGCCGTGACCGTAGCCAAGGTACGGCCGTGAAACGAGCCGCGGAAAGTAATGATCACCCGCTGCTCCGGTGCGCGCCCCTGCGCCGCCGCCCATTTGCGCACCAGCTTGATCGCCGCTTCATTCGCTTCGGCGCCGGAATTGCACAGAAACACGCGCTCGGCAAAACCAGACGCTTCCACCAGCTCCTGCGCCAGATGCAGCGGCGGCTCGGTGTAGAACACGTTGCTGCTGTGCCAAAGCTTCTGTGCTTGCGTCGTCAAGGCCGCCAGCAGATCAGGATCCTGATGTCCCAATGCATTGACCGCGATACCCGCACCGAAGTCGATGTAGTCGCGTTGCTCGGTATCCCACACGCGGGCGCCCTTGCCTCGGTCGAGCACCAGCTCGCGCGGCTTGTAGACGGGTAACCAATAGCGCTTGGCAAGATCGACGAGGGACGACACCGCAGGCTCCTGTGAATGAATACATGCATGACTCTTGGCCCGACCGCAGCCACGCCAAGAGGATAGGAACGTTAAAAAAAGGGAAGAAGCATCCTAGCAGCAAGCTTTCCGCGCCAACATACGCCGGCGTTGTCCAGCACGACGCGATCTGTATCAAAACAGTTACAGCCGCTGAAAATCGCTTCGTGGCGCCCTCCGTCGGCACACTGCCTCCCAATCCACTGTAACAACGGTGCACAGCGCGGCCGCTGCGCCATGCGGTGGAAAGATACGCCCGCCCTTCATTTTTCAGGATTTTTACCGGTGGCACAGGAATTGCCCTCTAAACCTGCAGAGGGGAGGCTCATCCAATGGGTACATGCCAGGCACTACGCCGCTGCGTCAGCCCTGTACCAGGAGTGGCCGGGCAGACGCGTAGATAACCTCGCCATGGAGGTTTCGAACCACTGATGGCGAGAAAAGAATGCGCCGTCGCAAGACGGCAATGAGGGCGGTAACCCGGCGACATGCCGCTGGGCACCATGTGGAAGCCCCCGGCTCGTCCCCTGCGGGCCGGGGGTCTTCCCTTCGCAGGTCGGATGCATCGGATGCCATCCGTGGCGTACGTGTTTCGAATGGCTGCAAGCCATGTCCCTCTCACTGCCCAGAGGATCTTTTTTAATGGCTCAGTGCAGATCTTCCAGTACCAGCTGATGCTTCTTGCATAAGCGATAGATCGTCACGCGCGACACCTTCAAACGCCGCGCGCATTCGCTGATGTTGAAGCGCGTCTCGCGCAGGCATGCCATCACCGCATCGCGCTCGGCCGACGTGCGCGTCAAGCCCAGGCTGGAGTGCCCTGCGCGCGGCGCCACTACGTCTTCCAGATCCAGATCGGCCACGCTGATCTGCGCACCCTCCGCCACCACCGCCGCGCGCTGCACGCGATTGAGCAATTCGCGCACATTGCCCGGCCAGGCGAAGTCACGCAGCGCCTTGCGCGCGACGGCACTGAAGGTACGTGCGTGGCAATCGTGTTGCCTGCGGAAGCTATCCAGGAATATCTGCGCCAGTTGCAACACATCGTCGGCACGCTCGCGCAGCGCGGGCATACGCAGACGCAACACGTTGAGGCGGTAATACAAGTCTTCGCGGAAGCGGCCTTGCGCCACCGCCTTTTCAAGGTCCACGTGCGTGGCGGCAAGCACGCGCACGTCCAGCTTGATCGATTGCGTGGAACCCACACGCTCCAGCGTGCCTTCCTGCAGCAGGCGCAACAGGCTCATCTGTGCATCCGGGGGCAGGTCGCCGACTTCATCCAGAAATACCGTACCGCCCGCCGCGGCCTCGAAATGTCCGATACGTCGTGCATTGGCACCCGTGAACGAGCCGCGCTCATGCCCGAACAACTCCGACTGCACGAGATTGGCCGGCAATGCGCCGCAGTTGATGGCCGCAAAAGGATGCCCGCGGCGCGACGAGAGCTTATGCAAGGCGCGCGCTGCCACTTCCTTGCCCGTACCGGTTTCGCCGGTGATCAACACCGGCAGGTCTACCGGCGCGTATTTACGCACGCTCGCCACTACCGACATCATCGCCGGACTGGTGCCGGTAATACCGGGCACGTCGGCATGCGCAATCACTGGTGGCGGCGCATCGCCGGCCAGCTTGCCGAGCGTTTCAATCAAACGCTGTATATCGATCGGCGCGGTGAAGAAATCGATGCTGGCGCGAAGCACCCGCTCCACTTCCGGCGCCTGCGCCAACGTTTCGGCGGACAGCAACGCCAGCCATGGAATACGCGGATGATCGGCCATCAACCTGGCCATGCTGTGCATAGCCTCGACATCGGCCATGCGCATGTCCGCCATCGCCACGACGATGTCGCCCCGCCGAATGCCGACGCCACCTCCCGCCGCGTTCGCATTTGCAACCCGCGTATGCCAGCCGGCCTGCGCCAAACGCGCTCTTTCTGTACTCGTCGGCTCCCCGAACCACACTAAACAGCGGATCGACGTATCGCTGATCATCGCAACGCCTCCCTCAGGTGGCTGGCCCACAGCACCCGCTACGTCCCGCAACAGGTCATCGCCCCCGCGCCCGTGGCCAGCATGTGTCGAAAACGCGACACCGTTCACGGAATATACACCGGAAATTTGTAAGTGATCACTCTTTAAGCAAACTAAATCCCTTGCGCATACCAGTAACACCGGCTGCAGCAGGCCACCTATCCCACGCAACGGTGGCGGCAAGCGGATGACCGCCGGGTTCTTGAACGCATCAGTTCAGGAAGAGATCGGGCAGTAACGGGGTGCCGGGTTGATAAGCGTACCGGTCGAAGTCGCGCATGCCGGCTTCGCGCAGTACCTCCTCATCGATCGCAAAGCGTCCCGTGCATTCACGCGCTGGCTGAGTCAGCAGCGCGTGGGCAGCATCCGCGACAATCTCGGGACGGCGGCATTGTTCGGGCTTGACGCCATCGATCATGGCAATGGCTGCCGTGGCAATAACTGTCTTCGGCCATAGCGCATTGACGGCGATACCCAAAGGTGCAAATTCCCTGCTCATGCCGAGCACGCACAGGCTCATGCCGTACTTGGCGATGGTATAGGCCGTATGCGGCGCAAACCATTTCGGATCGAGATTCGGCGGCGGCGCCAGCATCAGCACGTGCGGATTGCTTGCCTTCTTCAAATACGGCAGGCAGGCCTGCGTCACCATGAAGGTGCCGCGCGTGTTCACCTGATGCATAAGATCAAAACGCTTCATCGGCGTGCCTTCGATGCCGGCAAGCCAGATGGCGCTGGCATTGTTGACTACCATGTCGATGCCGCCGAAGCGCTCCACCGCTTGCGCCACCGCGGCGTGCACGTTGCCTTCTTCGCGAATATCCACTTTCAACGCCAGCGCCTTGCCGCCAGCCGCTTCCACCTCGGCTGCCGCGGTATGGATGGTGCCGGGGAGCTTGGGATTGGGCACGCCGCTCTTGGCGGCAATCACGATATTGGCACCGTCGCGCGCGGCGCGCAGCGCGATGGCGAGGCCAATGCCGCGCGACGCACCGGTGATGAACAAGGTTTTTCCAGCCAGGTTTCGCATAGTGTCTACGCCTTCTGAAAGCGCGGCAGGATATCGCGCAAGCTCGTCAAGCGCTGCAATGGATCGGTCATCTCCAACAGCTGTTGCTGTTCTTCGCGCGCCAACGGCAACAATTCCGCCAGCCGGAAGCCGACCCAGCCGGCATCGTCATACGAGGTGCGCGGTGCGTGGCGCCAATGCGGGCCCATCGTTTCAATCAAGCGTTCCAGGATGGTCTGCAACAAGGCCAATTCCACCGGCACCTCTTGCGGCGCTTCATCCGGCCACAGTTGCACGTCGCCGCGCAACAAACCATCCGAGCGTGCACGTGTGCGCAGGACGCGAAAGCGGCTGCCACCTTCCGCCGCGATGCCCAGCAAACCATCGTCGCGGTGGCTGAAATCCACGATGCGCGCCAGCGTGCCGACCGCCGCCGGCCGGGCCGGCGCGCCAACCTCGGCGCCGTCCAGAATCAGACAGACGCCGAAGGCCGAGCCGCTGCGCGCGCACTCCCGCACCATGTCCAGATAGCGCTGCTCGAAGATGCGCAATTGCAGCTGACCACCCGGATACAGCACGGTACCGAGCGGAAACAAAGGAACTTCCAGCGAAGGGAGTTGGGCAGCCATGCGCCGCATATTAGCCACTGGACGTGTCATAGCGCACACGGCAGAGTGCACTGGACCCCTCGCAGGAAGCTCATCGGATGTCCGTCACACCACTGGCTACCGTTATGTCTCACGCTCCACCTCTCGCGCAGCAGGCATCCGCTTCGCCCGTGCTGGAAGTTCGCGGCCTGGACAAATCTTTCAAGAAGCGCGACGTACTCAAGTCATTGGATTGGAGCGTGCCCTATGGCCGCGTGATCGGCCTGCTCGGGCGCAACGGCGCAGGCAAGACCACCTTGCTGCGCTGCCTGTTGGGCCTGTCACCCATCGATGGCGGCAACATCAGCTTGTTTGGCGAGCCGATGTTGGAACCGGGCGGCGAGCGCATGCATCGTATCGGCTTCGTGCCGCAGACCTTCGACCTGTTTCCATGGATGAAGGTACGCGCCTATCTCGATTTCACTGCAGCGTTCTACGCCCGTTGGAACCACACGCTGGTGGAACGCCTCCTTACGAATTGGGAACTGGACGTCAAGCAGAAGATCGGGGAGCTCTCGCAAGGCCAGCGGCAAAAGCTGGCCATCGTGCGCGCGATCGCGCCCGATCCGGATCTGCTGGTGCTGGACGAACCGGTGGCCAGCCTCGATCCGCAGGCACGCCGCGCGTTCATGGCCGAATTGCTGACGCTGATGCGCGCGCCAGGCAAGACGGTGATCTTTTCTACTCACATCACCGCCGATCTCGAACGCGCCGATGCGGACATCGCGCTGCTGCGTGACGGCCGCATTCAATTCATGCGGCCGCTGGCCGAATTGCGCGAGCGGTTGAAGCGCGTGGTGTTTGCACGCACCCAAGGCTGGACACAGGCGCCCGTGGTAGCGGGAAGCCTGAAGTCGCACGTGCAGGGCGAGCAGGCCGTACTGCTGGTGGAAGATCCCATGATGGATAGCCTGCATGCGCTCGCCGCGCGCGAAAGCGCCACCGTGCAGGTGGAGACGCCAACGCTGGAAGATCTGTTCGTGGAGTTGGCATGAGCGTCGCCTGGCAGCTGTGGCTGCAACTGTTCCGCCGCACGCCGGTGCTGGTGGTGCTGGCGAACCTGCTGCGCCTGGCCGCCGCGTATTTCGCGGTGCGGTGGCTGCTTGGCGATGAGGGTCTGGTCGTGATTGCGGCCACGCTGTTCGGCGTCGCAACGTGGATGTGGCATACCGGCCAGGGCTATCAGCTGCGCAGCGTATGCGTGCCGGAAAGTTTCCTGTTGCCGAGTTTCCGCCGCAAGCTGTTGGAATATGGCGCCATCGATGTGGCGATGTGGGTGGCGCTGCCCGTGGTCGTGGCTGTCATCGGCGGCACCCCGCATCTCCTGCTCGCCGCCTGCGGTTTGCTGATCATCGCCGCAGCGGGTTTGCTGATGGGCAGCAATCCGCGCACCGGCGCCTATATCTGGCCGTTTTTTATCGTGCTGGGCTGGGCGCCCTCTTTTGCGAATACCTTGTTCAAGGCTTCCTTGCACTCACCGTTGACCCCGTGGCTGCTGCTGGCCATTGCCGCCTTGTTGCTGCGTTTCAGCCTGGGACCGCTGCTGCGCATCGAGGATCGCGAAACCGAAGCGTCGCCCTTGGAAAGCACCAGCCTTGGCCGCACGCAAACGCGCTTTGCGCCCGGTGAACCACGACGCCTTGGCCTGTTCGGCAAGCGCGTTACCACCATGTACGAATGGCTGGCCGAACGCGCCCTGCAGCGCGCGCTGATGGCATATCAGCGCCAGCCAAGCTTTCAGCGACGCATGGTCTTGGTGCGGCGGCTATTGCTGCCGAATGACAACCCCGAAGCCATTGCGTTGCGAATCGCCTTGGTCGCGGTAATCGTCTGCTTTTATTTCGTGGCGGTCATGCATCGCCAGCATTTCAATCCGGTGGTCGTCGGCGCCTATGCAATCATGTTGAGCGCCTCGCGTTTTCCGCAATTGAATGTCGGCATGGTGCGCATGCGGCCGAACATGGCCGATCTCTACCTGACTTTGGCACCACGGACGCGCGCCGAGTATCAACAGACCATGTCGGATGCGCTGCTCGTCCTGGTGCCGATCAGCCTGCTCACCGCGCTCGTCTACACCGCGCTCGGCGCCGTGCTGGTGCACGCGCCGGATCCCTGGCACATGCTGTTCGTGGCAACGATCGTTTCGCTGGCCACAAGCCTTGCGGCGCTGGCGTTGCATCTGATCGGTCCGGAAGGCACGGCGGGTCGCACCATGGTCAATCTGGTGGTGATGTTCGGCGCGATGGCGGTGTACTGGGGCGGTTATTGGCTGGTGGGTGCGATCGGCTATGCCATCGGCGGTGGCTTGCTCGCACTGGTCGCATTGGGTTTTGGCGCAGGCGTGTGGTTTGCCGCGCAGCGCGAATATGTGTCGCGTGCGCCACGCTTTGATGCCTCGATCGGTTGACATAGGTTGGGTTAGCGCAGCGCGACCCAACAATGCGGTGGTGATAGGTTGGGTTACGCTGCGCTAACCCAACCTACGGAGCGAGCGCTTCGACGAAGCGACGCGGTGCGTTCTCGAAGCCGCCGTTGGACATGAACACCACGTGGTCGCCGTTGTGCGTTTGTGCTTTCAGCGCAGCGAGCAAGTCGTCAACGCTGGGTGCCGTGCTGGCACGTCCGTGCAACGCGTCGGTCACCCGTCGCGCATCCCACGGCAATTCGGGGCGATGCAGAAACACCACCACATCGGCATCGGCCAGTGAAGGCGCCAGGGCTTCGGCATGCGCGCCCAAGCGCATGGAATTGGAGCGCGGTTCCAGCGCCACCAGGATGCGCGCCTTGCCCACTTTTGCGCGCAAACCGGCCAGGGTGGTGGCGATGGCGGTAGGGTGATGCGCGAAATCGTCGTAGACACGCACGCCATCGACTTCGCCAACCACTTCCATGCGTCGCTTCACGCTCTGGAAAGCGCCAAACGCCGGCAGCAACGCGCGCGGGTCAGCGCCTGCCGCTGTTGCAGCGGCGAGCGCGGCGAGCGCATTCATCACGCTGTGATCACCAAGCAGCGGCCAGGTCACTTCGCCGATGGCTTCGCCTTTGTATTGCACGGCGAAGTGCGAACCATCCGCTTCGATCAGGCGTGCCTGCCAGTCGCCCTTGCCGATGCCGAAGGTTTCCACCGGCGTCCAGCAACCCATCGCCAGCACATTCGCAAGATACGCATCGTGCGCATTGACGATCAGCTTGCCGTTGCCCGGCACCGTGCGCACCAGGTGGTGGAATTGGCGCTGGATCGAGGCGACGTCCGGAAAAATGTCGGCATGGTCGTATTCGAGGTTATTGAGGATCGCAATGCGCGGCCGGTAATGCACGAATTTCGAGCGCTTGTCGAAAAACGCGCTGTCGTATTCGTCAGCCTCGATCACGAAATGCCTGCCCTGCCCCAGCCGCGCGGAAATGCCGAAGTTGCCGGGCACGCCGCCGATCAGGAAGCCGGGCGCCAAGCCTGCGCTGTCGAGCAAATGCGCCAGCAGGCTGGTGGTGGTGGTCTTGCCGTGCGTGCCTGCCACGGCCAGCACTTCGCGCTGGACCAGCAAACGCTCGCCCAGCCATTGCGGGCCGGATACGTAGCGCAACTGCTCGTTGAGCATGTATTCCACGGCGGGATTGCCGCGCGTCATCGCATTGCCGACGATGACCAAGTCGGGCGCCGGCTGCAGATGTTCGGCCCTGTAGCCTTGCATCAACCCGATGCCGAGCGCCTCGAGCTGCGTGCTCATCGGCGGGTAGACGTTGGCATCGGAGCCTTCCACCGTTTCGCCGAGTTCGCGTGCCAAGGCGGCGACGCCGCCCATGAAGGTGCCGCAAATGCCGAGGATGTGCAGACGCATGAATAGCCTGTGTGGTCTTAAGCCCCACTCCCGGAGGGAAAGGGGAGCAAGCAGTGCAGATCAGCTGTTCGCCGCCACCGCCTCATTCGCCAGCGCACGCTTCACGCGCGCGGTGACGTCGTCCAGCTCACCGACCCCATCCACCACCTGCAGCTTGCCGAGGCGTGCATAGAAATCGGCCACCGGCGCGGTCTGCTCGGCGTAGACCTTGAGGCGATCGCGCACGACCACCGGATCGTCGTCCTTGCGGTGTTCGGCGGCGAAGCGGATTTCGCAGCGCTTGATGATCACTTCGCTCGGCACGTCCAGTTTCACCACCGCATCCAGCGGCTGGCCGATCTTGGCCAGCAGGTGATCCAGTGCATCGGCCTGCGCAAGGTTGCGCGGGTAGCCATCGAGGATGAAGCCGGGCCGCGTGTCGGGCTCGGCCAGGCGTTCCTCCAGCATGCCGAGCAGGATGTCATCGGAGACCAGTTGGCCGGCGTCCATGACAGCCTTGGCCTTCATGCCGAGCGGGGTGCCTGCTTTCACCGCCGCGCGCAACATGTCGCCGGTCGAGATGTGCGGCACGCCGAGATCGGCCTTCAGCCGAGCCGCCTGGGTACCCTTGCCCGAGCCGGGCGCGCCAAGAAGGACGAGTCGCATAAATCTCCACAAGATCCCGCGTTCTGTCGCACACTGCGGCAGTTCCCCGAGATTCCCAGATGAATGCCGGTCAAGGTAGCGTCTGTGGGGGGTGGCGTCAAACGACAAACGCCTCCAATTCACAGCAACTGCTTGATAAATATGTGATCCGTGACTGACGTCGAATTGTCATATGCCTTCGGAGAAAGCAGCCCATGAAGTCGAAAGCACGTCCCGTTACCGGTCGTCTGCTGTATGCCCAGTCCGGCGGCGTCACCGCCGTGATCAATGCCACGGCCGCAGGCGTGATCCAGACGGCACGCGCTCACCGCGTTCCGGTGTATGCGGCGCACAACGGCATCCTGGGCGCATTGCGTGAGCAGCTGATCGATACCACCAGAGAGACGGCATCCGCCATTGCCGCGCTCAGGCACACCCCGGGCGGTGCGTTCGGCTCCTGCCGCTACAAACTGAAATCGCTGGAGGCCAATCGCGCCGAGTACGAGCGGTTGATCGACGTCTTCCGCGCCCATGACATCCGCTGGTTCCTCTACAACGGCGGCAACGATTCGGCCGATACGGCGCTGAAGATTTCACAGCTCGGCCAAGCCATGGATTACGACATTCGCTGCATCGGCGTGCCCAAGACGGTGGACAACGACCTGGCGGTGACCGACTGCTGCCCGGGCTTTGGCTCGGTGGCGAAATACACGGCGGTGTCCACGCTGGAGGCAAGCCTGGACGTCGCCTCGATGGCCGATACGTCCACCAAGGTGTTCATTCTGGAAGTGATGGGCCGCCATGCCGGCTGGATCGCTGCTGCATCAGGTCTGGCCGGCGAAGGCAACGATGCGCCGCCGCACATCATCCTGTTCCCCGAGCGCGTGTTCGACGAAGCCGCCTTCCTCGCCAAGGTAAAAGCCACGGTGGAACGCGTGGGCTGGTGCACGGTGGTGGCCTCCGAAGGCATCAAGAATGCCGAAGGCCAGTTCCTGGCCGAAGCCGGCACGCGCGACGCGTTCGGCCATGCGCAACTTGGCGGCGTGGCGCCGGTGCTGGCTGCGCTGGTGAAGGAGAGGCTTGGTTACAAATATCACTGGGCCTTGCCGGATTACCTGCAGCGCTCAGCACGCCACCTGGCATCCAAGGCCGACGCCGACCAAGCCTATGCGGTCGGCAAGGCCGCCGTGGATTACGCGTTGGCGGGCATGAACGCGGTGATGCCGGTGATCGTGCGCACGTCCGACGAACCGTATCGCTGGAAACTGGAACCGGCACCGTTGCGCAGGATCGCCAATCATGAAAAGAAGATGCCGGACAAATTCATCGCACGCGATGGCTTCGGCATCACCGCTGCCGCGCGACGTTATCTGTCACCGCTGATTCGCGGCGAAGCGCCGCCGCCATATGGACGCGAGGGCCTGCCCAAGTATGCGTCGCTGAAAAACCATCTGGTGGCGGCGAAGCTGCCCGCCTTTGCCTGAATCCCGCGCTTCACGCGGCCCATACATCGAGAAGGCCTGGGATGCCCTGCTTCCTGCATTTGAAAAGCAGCGCATCCCTGTGTCATTCCGAGGTGTCGCGCACACATTGCCGCACCCGCATGACCGCTGCGACGCACAACGAATAAATCGCGAACCTCTGTCTATACTGCCCCAATCAGTCGGCTTCAGATCACTTGGTTCAACCAACGATGGGGAGGCACCGATGCTGCAGCAGTATGGCTTGTGGATCGCGTTAGCTTGCGCGGTCGTAGCGATCTTGTACGGGGCATTTTCAGTGCGATGGGTGCTGGCGAAGTCGCCAGGCAACGCACGTATGCAGGAGATTGCCTCGGCTATCCAGGAAGGCGCACGTGCCTACCTCAACCGCCAGTACCGCACGATCGCGCTCGTTGGCGTGGTGCTGCTGGTCATCATCGGGTTCGCCCTGGACTGGGGGACGGCCATTGGTTTCCTGATTGGCGCGGTACTTTCCGGCGCGACCGGCTACATCGGCATGAACGTCTCGGTACGTGCCAATGTGCGCACCGCTGAAGCAGCGCGCGGTGGATTGGCTGCCGCGTTGAACGTCGCCTTTCGCGGCGGCGCAATCACGGGCATGCTGGTGGTTGGCCTGGCCCTGCTTGGCGTGGCGGGTTATTACGCAGTGCTCACGCACATGGGCTACGACAACGGCCGCGCCCTGCACGCCATGATCGGCCTAGCCTTCGGCTCGTCATTGATCTCGATCTTCGCGCGCCTGGGTGGCGGCATCTTCACCAAGGGTGCGGATGTTGGCGCCGACCTGGTGGGCAAGGTGGAAGCCGGCATTCCGGAAGACGATCCGCGCAATCCCGCGGTGATCGCCGACAACGTGGGCGACAACGTCGGCGACTGCGCCGGCATGGCGGCGGACCTGTTCGAGACTTACGCCGTGACGCTGATCGCCAGCATGCTGCTCGGCGGCGTGGTCGGCGAGCAGGCCGGTGTGAACGCGGTGTTGTATCCGCTGCTGCTGGGCGGTGCGTCGATCATCGCCTCGGTGATCGGCACGTTCTTCGTCCGCGCACGCGGCACGAAGATCATGAATGCGCTGTACATGGGCGTGATGATTTCCGCCGTGCTGGCGGCGATCGCGTTCTGGCCGATCACCAAGAGCTTGATGGCCGACGCCACGCTGGGCGTCTCGCGCCTGTATGGCAGTGCGCTGATCGGATTGGTGCTGACCGGCGTGATCGTGGTGATCACCGAGTACTACACCGCCACCGAATATGGGCCCGTACGCCATGTGGCGAAGTCGTCCACGACGGGACATGCCACCAACATCATCGCGGGCCTGGGCGTATCGATGAAATCGACCGCATTGCCGGTGCTGGCCGTCTGCGCCGCGATCTGGGGCGCGTACGCATTGGCAGGTCTGTACGGCATAGCCGTGGCCGCCACCGCGATGCTGTCGATGACCGGCATGGTCGTGGCACTCGATGCCTATGGTCCGATTACCGACAACGCCGGCGGCATTGCCGAAATGGCGGAGTTGCCGCCGGACGTGCGTGGCGTCACCGATCCGCTTGATGCGGTGGGCAACACCACCAAGGCCGTTACCAAGGGCTATGCGATCGGCTCGGCTGGCCTGGCCGCGCTGGTGCTGTTCGCCGACTACACGCATCACCTGTCGCTGGAACATGCGGGCACCACCTTCGCCTTCGACCTCTCCGACCACCGCGTGATCGTCGGCCTGCTGATCGGCGGCCTGATCCCGTACCTGTTCGGCGCCATGGCGATGGAAGCCGTGGGCCGCGCCGCGGGTGCGGTGGTGGAAGAAGTGCGCCGCCAGTTCCGCGAGATTAGCGGCATCATGGAAGGCACCACCAAGCCGGATTACTCGCGCGCGGTGGACCTGCTGACCAAGTCGGCGATCAACGAAATGCTGATCCCCTCCCTGCTGCCGGTGCTGGTACCGATCATCGTCGGCTTCGCGCTTGGGCCGATCGCGCTTGGCGGCATGTTGATCGGCACCATCGTCACCGGCCTATTCGTGGCCATCTCGATGACCACTGGCGGCGGTGCCTGGGACAACGCCAAGAAGTACATCGAGGATGGCAACTTTGGTGGCAAAGGCTCGGATGCGCACAAGGCCGCGGTCACCGGCGATACGGTGGGCGATCCGTACAAAGACACGGCCGGCCCGGCGGTGAACCCGCTGATCAAGATCATCAACATCGTGGCGCTTTTGCTGATTCCATTGCTTTGACTGCGTAAAACAGCACAGGAGGACAAGGCGCTGCAGGCCTTGCCCTCCTGTGCCCATCCTCTTGCCTATTCCCTCCATCGAGGTCGCCATGCATGCTGGCCGTTCCGCGCGGGCGCGGCCCGCCACCACCATGGGAGGGAAGGCATGAGTTGGAAAACATCGACACGGCTGGCGCTGGCGCTCGCCGTCATAATGGGCGGCATGACCCAAGCCCAAGACACTCCGGCGCCCGGCGCCGCTGCAAGTTCCGACGATCCTTACCTCTGGCTGGAAGACATCCACGGCACGCGTGCGATGGACTGGGTAAAGGCCCAGAACGCCGTCACCCAGAAGCAGTTCGCCGACAACCCGGCCTTTGCGCATACGCGCGACCGCATCCTGGAAGTGCTCGATTCCGATGCACGCATTCCCTACGTGGAACGGCGCGGCGATTACCTCTACAACTTCTGGCAGGACAAGGAGCATCCGCGCGGACTCTGGCGCCGTACCACGCTGGAGGAATATCGCAAAGCCGAGCCCAAGTGGGATGTGCTGCTGGATATCGACGCGCTAAACAAGGCCGAAGGCAAGCGCTGGGTATTCAAAGGCAGCGATTGCCTGAAGCCCGACTACAAGCGCTGCCTGCTCAACCTGTCCCCGGATGGGGGCGATGCGGTGGAAATGCGCGAGTTCGACATTCCCAGCAAGTCATTCGTGCAAGACGGTTTCCGCTTGCCGGTGGCCAAGACGCAGGTCGGCTGGATCGATCAGGACCACATTTATGTGGGCACCGATTTTGGACCCGGCTCCATGACCACGTCGAGTTATCCGCGCATTGCGAAAGTGTGGAAGCGGGGCACGCCACTGAGCGCAGCCACCACGGTGTACGAAGGCAAGATGGAGGACCTTGCCGTCAGCGCCAATCACGACCGCACGCCAGGCTTCGAACGTGATTTCGTTAGCGTCGCGCACGACTTCTTTCACAGCGACA
Source organism: Dyella sp. (assembly GCF_036746095.1). Classification (NCBI taxonomy): domain Bacteria; kingdom Pseudomonadati; phylum Pseudomonadota; class Gammaproteobacteria; order Lysobacterales; family Rhodanobacteraceae; genus Dyella; species Dyella sp. The sequence goes on along the minus strand of NZ_DAIOEU010000019.1, from coordinate 50,404 downwards.
CGTATCAGCTCAAGGACGGCAAGCTGATCCATCTGGACGTGCCGGCGGACGCCGCGATGGTCGATCCGCATCGTGAATGGCTGTTGGTGCAGTTGCGCAACGCATGGACGGTGGGCGGCAACACGTACCCCTCTGGTGCGCTGATCGCCATCAAGTTCGATGATTTCATGGCCGGCAAGCGCCAGTTCACCACGCTGTTCGCACCGGACCAGCACACGGCCCTGTCGAATTATGCGTGGACGCAGCATCACCTGATTCTCGACATCATGGACGACGTCAAGAGCCGCCTAGATGTGCTCACGCCAAAAACCGACGGCACCTGGGCACGCGAAGACATGCCAGGCGCACCCAAGTTCAGCACCGTCTCGGTGGTGGACACGGATCCGGACCACAGCGACGAGTACTGGCTCAGCGTGACCGGCTTCCTGACGCCGTCATCGCTGGAACGTGGCGTGCTGGATGATGGCCAGGCGCAGGCGATCAAGCAGAGCCCGGCGTTCTTCGACGCGTCGAAATACGAGGTAAGCCAGCACTTCGTCACCTCCAAGGACGGCACGCAGGTGCCCTACTTCGAGATCGCCCCGAAGAACCTCAAGCTCGACGGTAGCCATCGCACCCTGCTCTACGGCTACGGCGGTTTCGAGGTCTCGCTGCAGCCGTTCTACAGCGGCAGCATCGGCCGTGCCTGGCTGGATCGCGGCGGCGTCTACGTGATCGCCAATATCCGCGGCGGTGGCGAATACGGCCCGCGCTGGCACCAGGCTGCACTGCAAGCGAATCGCCCGCGTGCGTACGAGGACTTTTCAGCTGTGGCGAGTGACCTGATCAAGCGTGGCGTTACCTCATCCAAACACCTGGGCGCCGAAGGCGGCAGCAACGGCGGCCTGCTGATGGGCAACATGCTGACGCTGTATCCACAGCTGTTCGGCGCCATCGCCTGCGAAGTGCCACTGCTGGATATGAAACGCTACGTGCATCTTTCCGCGGGCGCCTCGTGGATCGCCGAATACGGCAATCCGGACGATCCCAAGCAGTGGGCTTTCATCAAGACGTTCTCGCCTTACCAGAACGTCAAAGCCGATGCGACTTATCCTTCCGTGCTGTTCTACACCACCACCAGCGACGATCGCGTCGGGCCGGTGCAGGCGCGCAAGATGGCGGCGAAGATGGAAGGCATGGGTTACAAGAACGTATGGTTCTACGAGAACACCGAAGGCGGCCACGGCGCCGGCGCGGACAACAAGCAGGCGGCGTATATGCACGCATTGGCTTATGAGTTCCTGTGGGATCGATTGAAGTAAGCGCGTTACCGCGCCCTCTGCTCGCACAGGGGGGGGCGCTGGCGACGTAGGCAGGGATGAAATCCCAGCATCATGTGCCGGCCAAAAGCTGGGATTTCATCCCAGCCTACGCGCGCTTACGATGCAGCGGCTAAAATCGCGCCATGAAATCGCACCTCCCGATACGCCCCGAGCTCCGCGAATGGATTCTCACCACCACGCGTGCAGGCCACAGCGTCGACATCGTGTTGAAGATGATGCAGGAGACCGGCTACGACCCGCGGCAAAGCCGCAGCATCGTCGCCTCCGTGTTGAACATGCCGATGGCGGCACTGGATGCACATACGCAAGCACCCGCGCCCAAAAGCCAGGGCCGACGCACACGGCATCCGCAAGCACCGCGGCTGGTGGTCAATGGCCATACCGTCCAGGTGGGTCTCAGCATGGAATCGCCAGCGCTGCGCGTGCTCAATGATTTTCTTTCTGCCGACGAATGCACGGCGTTGATCGAGCAGGCCACGCCACGCCTGCAACGTGCCAAGACGGTCGACAGCGCCGGCAAGCAGCAGATCGATGCGCGCCGCACCAGCGAAGGCATGTTCTTCACCATTGGCGAAACACCGTTGATCCAACGCATCGAACAACGCATCGCCACCATGCTCAGCATTCCGGTTGATCACGGCGAAGGCTTGCAGGTGTTGCATTATCGTCCTGGCCAGCAATATGACGCGCACTACGACTGGTTCAATCCCGACCAACCCGGGTTTGCCGCCATCACGGCCCAAGGCGGTCAACGCATTGCCAGCCTGGTGATGTACTTGAACACGCCTGATGCAGGCGGCGGCACGGCCTTTCCGGAAGTGGGCCTTACGGTCACGGCGCTGCGTGGTTCGGCCGTCTATTTCGCTTACGACACCGGCGACGAGGCATCACTGCACGCCGGGTTGCCGGTGGAGAAAGGCGAGAAATGGATCGCCACCAAATGGTTGCGCGAACATCCGTTTCAGAAGGCATCGCGCTGACGCTCTCCGTTTGAGGCAGCGATTACCCCGCTCGTCGCAGGCTCAAGGCAATCACCAGGCCGATGATCACATGCACCACGATGCTGCTGGCCACCCAGCTCGTCGGCACCGGCGTTTTCGGCACCGCCGACAGCGGCACGACAATCAAATTCATCACCACGAAAAGCCCCACCCCATACAAGCAGCCATACAACCAGGGTTGCTCGACTAACGCATCCACGCGCCGGCTGGCGAGGTAATACACACTTACCATCACGCTCATGATGACGTAGTGCAGCAGCGCGCCCAGCGCTATCGTGCCGCTACCGAGAAAGGCACGCTTGCCCAGCAAGCCCGCAGCGATGTTCTGCAGGATGCGCATGGGCGGCACGCGATACAGCGCATACCAGAACGAACATGCAAACAGAAGATCCGCCGTGGCGAGCACCACGATAACCAATGCGGCAAACAGCAAGGTGGGATGCGCGCGCAAATGCCCGGGCGCGCAAGGATCAAAAGGTACTGACATGGGTTATCACTCGATCAGAACGAAGATGCCAGCCGAGAAAAGCCCGCGAAGCGTTGCGTGGGACAACTGCTTCGCGGGAGCGGGAAGTGAGGGAGACGCCGTCGCCGCCGGGTTCGTCTGCCTGGGGAGGATCTGACGATAAAATTTTGTTAGCGAGCCCTGCGACCGGTCCAGACTATGAAAGTCGGCACATGGCCTCCATAGCCAATTGCCCTTATTTTGTTAGGGCCATTAGGAGGGCGTTGCGTGTTTCTAGAACTCGACGGGCGGGGTCCGCTTTACGATCAGCTGACGCGTGCACTGAAAACATCCATTCTCGACGGCCGCATTGCTGCGGGCACGCAGCTGCCACCCACGCGTGAATTGGCGCACGAGCTGGAGATTTCGCGTACCACCGTACTCGCCGCTTACGAACAGCTGCGTGCGGAAGGCTTTATCGACGGCCGGGTAGGCTCGGGCAGCTTCGTCAGCCATCTGCAAGCCAGGCCGCTGGTGCATCACGCGCGCACCGACATTGATGCGCCTTCCCGCTATGCAGAACGGGCGCGCAAGGTGCGCAACTGGGATATCCCGCGCATGCATCGGGGCCTGCGTTACAACTTGGAATACGGTTATCCGATGATCAATCCCACGCTCAACAATGCGTGGGGGCGGCAACTTGCCCGCGCGGCCGTGTATACCCGCCTCAACGCGGTGGAACTGGCGGGGCTCGGCGCGCTGCGCAAGCAGACTTGTGAGTACCTGGCGCGTCGCCGCGGCGTGCAGGCGGAACCGGACGACGTGCTGATCGTCACGGGTACGCAACAGGCTATTACCCTGGCTGCGCGGGTGCTGGTGAATGAAGGCGATTCCGTGGTGCTGGAAGAGCCGCACTATTTTCTAGCGCACCAAGCGTTGGCTGCACATGGCGCCGAGCTGGTCAGCGTATGCACGGACGAGCACGGATTGATTTGCAGCGAGCTTCCCGAGCAATCGCCGCGCCTGATTTACGTCACGCCTTCGCATCATTTTCCTACCGGCGCCGTGCTTTCCATGCAGCGCAGGCTCGATCTTTTGCATTACGCCGATCGCCACCAATGCTGGATCCTGGAAGACGATTACGACGGCGAATTCCGCTACGACGCTCATCCGCTGGCAGCCTTGCGTTCGCTCGACGAACAGGACCGCGTGATCTATGTCGGCACGTTTTCCAAGGTAATGTTCGGTGGCTTGCGACTCGCGTACATGGTGATGCCGGCCGCGCTGCGCGACGATTTCCTCAACGCGAAATACCTGACGGACATGGTTTGCCCGGTCATCGAGCAAGCGGCCTTGGCGCGCTTCATGGAAGATGGCGGCTTCGAGCGCCATCTGCGCGCAGCGCGCAAGGAGCTGAAGGCGCGACGGGACATGCTGATTGCCGGTTTGCAGGAGCATGCGCGCGATCGTGTCGAGATCACCGATACGCCCGCCGGCATGCACCTGGTGGTGTGGCTCCGCGGCTATGATGCGCCACGTCGCGAAGCGCTGGTCGCCTATGCGCACGAACATGGCCTGGGACTTCACCCGATGAGTCCGCTGTATGTGCATGCGCCACAGCGGCAGGGCTTGTTGCTGGGTTATTGCGGGCTGTCGGTGAACGAGTTGCGGGAAGCGATGCGCTTGTTCGGCCAATGCCTGGACTACATGGAGCAGGCGTAAGGCCGCAGCCGGGCAGCAGTCCTGCCGCCCTCGGCCAGAGCGGCCGGTTGGAAGTTTTTTCATAAGCTTCGGAACGAAGGGCCAGCAGCGCTTGGTGCACCGCGACAAGCTTTGCCTTATGCTGAGCGGCTTTCCCTGCTTTGGCAAAGATGTGAGGAGTGCCCCATGGGCCTGGATATGGTTAGCGCCGGCCGCGACGTGCCGAACGAGATCAACGTCGTCATCGAGATTCCGAAGGATGCGGAGCCGGTCAAATATGAAGTGGACAAGGAAAGCGGTGCGATTTTCGTGGATCGCATCCTCTCCACTCCCATGCGCTACCCCTGCAACTACGGCTATGTGCCGGGCACCCTGGGCGGCGACGGCGACCCGCTCGACGCGCTGGTCATCCTGCCGCTGCCGCTGGTACCGGGTTCGGTGATCCGCTGCCATCCGGTCGGCATGCTGAAGATGACCGACGAGGCCGGTTCGGATGAGAAGCTGGTGGTGATCCCGTCGAAGAAGATCTTCCCGGGCTACGCGCACATTGAAGACATCAAGGGCGTGTCCGGTCATTGGCTGGAGCGCATCGGCCACTTCTTCGAGCACTACAAGGATCTCGAGAAGGGCAAGTGGGTGAAGCTGGAAGGCTGGGTGGGCGCGGCTGAAGCCAAGGCCGAAATCATTGCTGGCGTGGGGCGTTGCAAGCAGAAGGCGTAAGGCCAGATATATCGTCGTCCCGGCAAAGCCGGGACCCGGCGACTTGCAGGCACTGGACCCGGCATTCGCCGGTACGACGGATCGGTAACGTTGATGCCCGTGCCGTCAGTGGACGTTTAAACGTCCAAACCCCGCTCCCACGGTGGTACGTCGCCAAACTGCTCCGCCAGGAAATCCGCAAACGCCCGCACGCGCAGCGGCACCAATCGCCGTTGCGGCATCACCGCATAGATACCCGTCTCGGCAATCGCATACTCCGGCAGCACCACTTTCAATCGCCCCGCGCGCAAGTCATCGCACACGTGCCAGGTGGAATGCTGCGCAATGCCCAGTCCGGCCAGCGCCGCGTCGCGTCGCGCAGCATTTCGCCCAGCGTCGATTCCAGCCGGCCATTGATCCGCACCGTGTGCAACTGGCCTTGCGCATCGTGCAGGCGCCAGATGTCCTGGCGGCCATGGCTGCCGACCAGCATCAGGCATTCGTGTTTGCCCAGCTCCTCCGGCGTTTTCGGCGCTCCAAAGCGCCGCAAATAATCAGGCGAGGCGCACAGCACGCGCCGGTTCGCCGCCAGCTTGCGCGCCACCAAGCGCGAGTCATGCAGTGCGCCGATGCGAATGGCAAGATCGAAGCCGGCACTGACCAAGTCCTGCAGCTCGTCGCTGAAGTGCACGCTCAAACGCACGCGCGGATAGCGCGCCATGAAGGCCGGCAGCAGCGGCGAGACAAATTGGCGGCCGAACGATGCGGAGGCCGTAAGGCGCAGGGTCCCACCCACATCCGAGGCGCCTTGGCGCAGCCCTGACGTCAGCGCCTCCAGATCCTCCACCAGGGTCCGTCCTTGCTCGGCCAGGGCCAGGCCTTCCGGCGTGGGGCTCAGCCGACGCGTGGTCCGATGCAGTAGCCGTACGCCCAGATGCTGTTCCAACCGCTTCAAACGCTGGCTGGCGACGGCGACGGAAAGATCCAGGCTGCGTGCGGCAGCGCTGATCGAGCCCTGATCCAGCACGCGCATGAACAAGATGAGGTCGCCGACGCGATCCATATTTTCAATGAATTATTGAAAGTGATTCGCCATCCTGGTGGTTTTTGCTGAAGATGCAAGCGCCTACGCTGCAGCCCATCGCTTTTCGATGGAGTCGATTGCATGGCCACCTCCCCCTCCCGCCCTATGCCGCTGGCGCTGTACGCATTGGCTGCCGGCGCTTTCGGCATTGGCACCACCGAGTTCGTGATCATGGGCCTGCTGATCCAGGTGGCGACCGATCTGCAAGTGAGCATCGCCACCGCCGGCCTGCTGATTTCCGGTTACGCGCTCGGCGTGTTCGTGGGCGCGCCGATACTGACCATCGCCACCAGCCGCTGGCCGCGCAAGGCGGTGCTGATCGGGCTGATGGCGATCTTCACGCTCGGCAATATCTGCTGTGCGATGGCGCCGAACTACACGGTGCTGCTGCTCGCACGCGTGATCACCTCGCTGGCGCACGGCACGTTCTTCGGTGTCGGCTCCGTGGTCGCCACCAGCCTGGTGGCGGCAGCTCGTCGCGCTTCGGCGATCTCGATCATGTTCACCGGCCTCACTATCGCCACCTTGCTGGGTGTGCCGGCGGGTGCATGGCTGGGTTTGCACTTTGGCTGGCGTTCGACATTCTGGGCCGTTGCCGCAATCGGCGTCGTTGCCATGCTGGTGATTGCCGCACTGGTGCCCGCGAGCCATGAACATGGCAAGCGCATCGCAGTGCGCGAAGAATTGCGCGTCATTGGCAATCCCTCCGTGCTACTTGGCTTGCTGATGACAGTGCTTGGCTTTGCCGGCGTGTTTACCGTGTTCACCTATATCCAGCCGATCCTCACCGAGGTGACCGGATTTGCGCAAAGCGCGGTATCGCCCATCCTGCTGATGTTTGGCGTGGGCCTGGTCGCCGGCAACCTGCTTGGCGGCAAGCTTGCCGATCGCCATTTGACACGTGCCTTGCTGCTGACGCTGGTCGCACTGATGGTGGTGCTTGGCGTGATGACATTCGCGCTGCACAGCAAAATGCTGGCGGTATTGTTCGTGGGACTGCTCGGCATTGCCGCCTTCGCCACCGTTCCACCGCTGCAGTTGTGGGTGCTGCACAAGGCGGAAGATGCGAAGAGCCTGGCCTCCAGCTTGAACATCGGCGCGTTCAATCTCGGCAATGCCCTCGGCGCATGGCTCGGCGGCATCGTGGTGATACGCGGCCCTGGCCTCGGCGCGCTCACCTGGATAGCGGCGCTCGTTACTTTCTCGGGCTTATTGATCGCCTTGTGGGCGTGGCAGCGCGAAACGAATCTGCCGCGCCTGCCAGCGAATACGTGCCCGAGCCGTAGCGCCTGATAGTGGCCTCACCGCGCAATGGGAGCACGCAAAGAACAAAAACTTCGGCTGGAATCTGAGCCGCGAACAGATCGCACGACCGGATGCCGTCAACGCCGTCACGCCACCTTATCCCCACTACCCGTATTGGAATGGCCAATTCGCCAAGCGCACACCGCCGGCCGTCCAGACCTCGTCAACCGTTGGAGACCCATGATGAAAGCCGTCGCCCTCACCCGTTATCTGCCTATCGATGATCCGCAGTCACTGCTCGACGTGGAGCTGCCCAAGCCGGAGATCGGTCCGCACGATCTGCTGGTGCGCGTGGAAGCGGTATCCGTCAACCCGGTCGATACCAAGCTGCGCTCGCCCAAGCCAAACGTGGAAGCACAGCCGCGCGTGCTCGGCTTCGATGCCGCTGGCACGGTCGACGCGGTAGGCACCGACGTTACCGGCTTCGGGCCGGGCGACGAGGTGTATTACGCCGGTGACGTTACGCGCGCCGGCAGCAATGCCCAATACCAGGCGGTGGATGCGCGCCTGGTTGCACGCCGTCCGCGCCGGCTGGATGCCGCTGCCGCCGCGGCATTGCCGTTGGTCGCCATCACCGCGTGGGAGTTGCTGTTCCATCGTATGCCGTATCGGCCCGAACGTGGTGGCGACGGCAAGTCGCTGCTGGTGATTGCAGGTGCCGGCGGGGTAGGTTCGATGGCCATCCAACTAGCGCGCCGCGCCGGCTTCACCGTGATCGCCACGGCATCGCGGGCCGAAACGCAGGCGTGGTGCCGTGCGATGGGGGCGCAGCATGTGATCGATCATCGTCAGCCGTTGACGCCACAACTGAACGCACTGGGTTTCAATGAAGTTGACGCCGTGCTCAATTTGGCCGACACCGCCCACTACTGGACCGAACTCGGCGAACTGCTGGCGCCACAAGGACATGTCGGCTTGATCGTGGAACCGAAGACGCCCGTGCACATCGGCGATCCCTACAAAGCCAAATGCATTGGCATCCATTGGGAAATGATGTTTGCGCGGCCACGCTACCAAACCGCCGATATGGGCGAGCAAGGACGCATCCTGGAACGTGTGGCGGCGTTGATGGACGAAGGCGAGCTACGGGGCATCCAACGCGAGACGTTGAGCCCGATCAATGCGGAAAACCTGCGTGACGCGCACCGGCGATTGGAGTCGGGCAGCACGATTGGCAAGCTGGTGCTTGCGGGCTGGTAGCTGGTTCTCATAAGGCCGTCATTCCCGCGAAAGCGGGAATCCATGTTGTTCTAACGCCGAAATCGAAGATGGATTCCGCTTTCGCGGGAATGACGACTGCGTGGATTGCCACAAAATGCAGATGGTGTACGTGGGCCCGGCCTTCGCTGGGCGACGAGTAGCTTCAGTGATGCACCATCGGCTTGGCCGGCTCGCCCTTCTTGCCCAGCTCCTCGAGCAACGTCGACAGATCTTCGGCGTGCTCCTCCTCCTTCGCCAGAATTTCTTCCATCACGCGACGCGAGGTGGGGTCATCATTGCCAAGGTATTGGGCGATATCACGGTAGCTATCGATGGCGATGCGTTCGGCGATCAGATCTTCCTTGAGCATGTCCACCAGATCGGCGCCTTCGACGTAATCGGAATGGCTGCGTGTCAGCAAACCATCCGGATTGAAATTCGGCGCGCCATCGAGTTGCGTGATGCGTCGCGCCAGCATGTCGGCATGCTCTTCCTCTTCCCGCGCGTGCTCCAGGAATTCTTCCGCCACACTCTTGGCGTGAATACCCGACGCCATGTAGTAGTGCCGCTTATAGCGTAAGGTGCACACGATTTCGGTGGCGAGCGCTTCATTGAGCAGCTTGACCACGGTATCGCGATCGGCTTTGTAGCCCTCGGTGATCGCGCCTTTTTCGATATGTTCCCGCGCGCGCTTGCGAATGGTCTGGATGTCAGTGAGAAAGGGCTTGGACGCCATGGCTATCTCCCGCATTGAGCCGTTGCTGCCTGCCATCCTGTCTTTGCCGCCGCGAAGTACGGGTGAAAATAAAGTCGCGAAGGCGTTCCGCCCAGCCCGATCGCTATGTCAGCTCGTAATCGAAGACGTAGAAATGCTTGCCTTGTTCGATCTGAATCTGCATGGAGCCAGTTAAGGCAACACTGATTAAGTATCGCCGTCGTCATGATGTCTGGAAGGCTCGCAGGGTGTGTCGCGTGGCGCCGGGAAGACTGGCCGTCTTGCCCAAGCCGCGCGGCGCAGCCTGCGGGCCTTCCAGACATCACCCCATCACTTTGTATTCAACCTGTTGGGGCCAGCCCTGTCTGTTCGCATGCCTTCGGTCCGCCGTCTCGACAGACAGCCAGTCTGCCTTCGCCGGCGCCCCTGTGGCCTGCGAACAGACAGGGCGGGTGACGACGGCGATACTTAATCAGTGTTGCCTTAAACCCGTCAATGCATCCGTTCCCGAATCCGGCACGACGGTTACCGACAACTCCGGCACGCCACGATTCATGATGCCGTGATGCTGCAACACGAAGCTGCCTTGTTTGCCGTGCAAAGAACCGGTCACGCGCTCGATCGCCACGTAGCCAGCTGAGCCCTGCACCTGTCCCATGGCGGAAAGCATTTCGCCAAGGCTGGTGGCCTCAAGATCGCCGTGGAATTGCTTGTCGAGCGTCATCCGCCCAAGGTTGGCCTGCTCGATGCCGGGCGCTGCCGGCTGCGGTGCGAGCTTCACGTCGAAGGGTCCCTTTGCCTGCATGGCACATCGCCTTTTTTGGTTATTGGACATTACTCGGGATACGGACCGGAATCTGGAATGCCCAAGGTCCCGAGCCCCGGCCTTTGCCGGGGCGACGGGCAAGGCATGCGTCGATGCAAGCATTACGCCTTGTGATAAACCTCGGCGCCTTGCGCGCGGAATTCCGCTGCTTTCTCGGCCATCCCTTCTTCCAGCGCGGCGGTTTCATTCACTCCGTGCTCGGCGGCGTAATCGCGTACGTCCTGGGTGATCTTCATCGAACAGAACTTCGGACCGCACATGGAGCAGAAGTGCGCGGATTTGTGTGCATCCTTCGGCAGCGTCTCGTCGTGGAATTCGCGCGCCTTGTCCGGATCGAGGCCGAGGTTGAACTGGTCATCCCAACGGAATTCGAAGCGTGCCTTGCTGAGTGCGTTGTCGCGCACCTGTGCACCTGGATGCCCCTTGGCGAGATCGGCCGCGTGTGCGGCGATCTTGTAGGCGATGATGCCGTCGCGCACGTCCTGCTTGTTCGGCAGGCCAAGATGTTCTTTCGGCGTGACGTAGCAGAGCATGGCAGTGCCGAACCAGCCGATCATCGCCGCGCCGATGGCGCTGGTGATGTGGTCGTAGCCGGGTGCGATGTCGGTGGTGAGTGGCCCCAGCGTGTAGAACGGTGCTTCGTGGCACTTCTCCAGCTGGCGTTCCATGTTTTCCTTGATCAACTGCATCGGCACGTGGCCGGGGCCTTCGATCATCACTTGCACGTCGTGTTTCCAGGCGATTTGCGTGAGTTCGCCCAGCGTGTCCAGTTCACCGAATTGCGCCGCATCGTTCGCATCCGCCACGCATCCCGGACGCAGGCCGTCGCCGAGGCTGAAGGATACGTCGTAGGCTTTCATGATGTCGCAGATTTCCTCGAAGTGCGTGTAGAGGAAATTTTCCCGGTGGTGCGCCAGGCACCACTTGGCCATGATCGAGCCCCCGCGCGAGACGATGCCGGTAACACGCCTGGCGGTAAGGGGCACGAAGCGCAGCAGCACGCCGGCATGGATGGTGAAATAATCCACGCCTTGCTCGGCCTGCTCGACCAGCGTGTCGCGGAACAATTCCCAAGTCAGGTCTTCAGCGACGCCGCCGACTTTTTCCAGCGCCTGGTAGATCGGCACCGTGCCGATCGGCACCGGCGAATTGCGGATGATCCATTCGCGCGTTTCATGGATGTTCTTGCCGGTGGAAAGATCCATTACGGTGTCGCCGCCCCAGCGGATCGCCCACACCAGTTTTTCCACTTCCTCGGCAATGCCGGAACTGACCGCGCTGTTGCCGATGTTCGCGTTGATCTTGGTGAGGAAGTTGCGGCCGATGATCATCGGCTCGCTTTCCGGATGGTTGATGTTGGCGGGAATGATGGCGCGCCCGCGCGCCACTTCGTCGCGCACGAATTCGGGCGTGATCAGTTTGGGCAGCGAGGCGCCGAACGATTCGCCCGGATGCTGCTTGCACAGCGCGCTGTGCTTGAGCGCCTCGACCCGCTGGTTTTCGCGGATGGCGATGTATTCCATCTCCGGCGTGACGATCCCGCGGCGCGCGTAGTGCATCTGCGTGACGTTGGCACCGGCTTTGGCGCGCAACGGTGCGCGCGTGTGGCCGAAGCGCACGGCATCCAGCTTGGCATCGGCGGCGCGCTCGCGACCAAAGGCGGAGGTGAGTCCCGGCAACTGCTCGACGTCGCCGCGCTCCATGATCCACGGCGCACGCAACGCTGGCAGGCCTGCTACGAGATCGACGGTGTAGCCAGGATCGGTATACGGACCGGACGTATCGTAAACGGTGATATCCGGATTGGCCTCGCCGCCGAACAAGGTCGGTGTCTGCGCCTGCGTGATTTCGCGCATCGGCACGTTCAGATCAGGACGGCTGCCCTGGACGTGGATCTTGCGCGAACCCGGAATCGGGCGCGTGACGGCTTCGGAGAGTTCTTGCGCGGCGCGCACGAGTTCGGAGGGCAAGGCATTCATCGGCATTCGTCCAGTGCTCAAGCGGTATCCCGGGGGAACGCGCTTTGTTGGGAAATCCGCACATGGATGTGCGGGGTGTTGCGAACGGATTCGCATACGAGCAACTGAAGCGATGGCGCCAACGCACGGCGGTGATCGTGCGACGAAGCTCCCTACACCGGTGCTAACCGGATCAGGTTCGAAGGGACTCTCTCAGCCGACAGGTGGTCGGCACCCCCGCTTCCTAACAACAGCCCCGCTATTTGACCATGAAGCGGGGTGATAAACGAGTGCAGGCTAGCTGTAGCTCAGTGCGAAGGCGCGTAGGCGCGCAGGAACATGGTGACGCTGGCGCGGGCGTTTTCTTCGATTTCCCTGGCGTAGGCCTGCTGGCAATCGACGCAGCCGAACATGTGCCGCATCATGGAATCGCCCTTGATCAGCGAAATGAACTGCGTGGCCGCGCGCGGCACGTTGGCGATGTCGAGCTTGCCGGCATCCACCGCCTGTTGCAGCAGGCGCTCCAGCAGGGCACGGGAGCGCATCGGGCCTTCTTCCCACATCAACTTGCCGTAACGCGGATTGCCTTGGCGGCAGTCGCTGAGAATGGCGCGGAACGTCCCCACGGTTTCCGGATCGCAATCCAGGCGCGCGTGCGTGAGGGCGATGCGGTTGAGGATCTCGCCGATATCGGTGCTGGAGTCGAACTGGTAGGTCTCTTCGGGCAGGAGATCCTGGATGCGTGCGCGGATGACCTCGCGGAACAGGTTGTCCTTATCACCGAAATGACTGTAGACCGTAAGTTTGGATACGCCCGCCTCCGCGGCGATGGCATCCATGCTGGTGCCGGCGAAGGCATTGCGTATGAACAGAGCCTTGGCGGCCTCGAGAATGGCCGCGCGCTTTTCCATGTCCTTAGGGCGACCTGGCCCATGCGGCTTGGCTAGCGGGATCGAGTTCATAGATGCACCTTCACAAATCAGAAAACCCAATTTAATATACGGGCCGGTTTACTTATTTTCCGAATGATACCGAATATTTCGGCCCATGTGCGTAACGACTCCAGAAATGGCGCTCAGCGCTCCCTACCGCAAGATCCAGCGCCTGCTTTCGGCGTGGCTGGAAGATAGCCGGACAGCGCGCAGACAGGTATTCGCGATCCGCGCCCTGATGCCGACTCTGGATGCTACGGACAAGCATCGTTTGTGCCGTTGGCTGGCGTGGTGGTGCGTTGCGGCGGGATCGCGCGGCGAATGGTTGCTTGGGCGCATCGAGCGGCTTGATCCGGCGCTCGGCGCGGGTACCGAAACGGCCCTTTCGCGCCTGCCTCCCGGGCTGGGTTTGAGCGCTGTTCGCTTGCATCGGAAGAGCGCGTAAGTGTCCGCGGACACAGGAGATTGCATGACTTACGTCAGGTCGTTGCGATGACTTCCGGCACTTCGTGTACGGCATGTCGCACCGCAACCTTACCATTGTCGAAACGGGGTCTAAACGCTTATCCTTTTTGATCTTTTTTGATCCGTATAGGCTGGTTTTCATGGCGATGAACTTCGATCAGGCGCGTCAAAACATGGTTGAGAACCAGGTGCGCCCCTGGGAGGTACTGGATGGTCGCGTGCTTGACGTGCTGCGTCACGTCCGTCGCGAAGACTTCGTGCCGCCTGCGCATCGCCAACTGGCCTTCGCCGACCTGAACCTGCCGCTTGGCCACGGCGAAGTGATGATGAAGCCGGTGATCGAAGGCCGCGTGCTGCAGGCCCTGGAATTGAAACCCGAAGACAGTGTGCTGGAAATCGGCACCGGTTCGGGCTTCCTCACCGCCTGCCTGGCCAGCCTGGCCGGCCATGTCACCAGCGTGGATATCCATGCCGACTTCACTGCTGCCGCCGCTGAACGCCTGAAAGCGGCCGGCATCGCCAATGTGCAATTGCTGACCGGCGAAGCCGTAAGCGGCTGGCAGCCGCAAGGCACGTTCGATGCGGTGATTGTCACTGGCGCCGTTTACCGTATTCCCGACCGTTTCCTCAGCTGGCTCAAGCCCGGCGGCCGGTTGCTCGTCGTTCGCGGCGAGTCGCCCGTGCAGCAGGTGCTGGTGCTCACGCACGAAGGCAACGGCCGCTATCGCGAGGAAAGCCTGTTCGAGACGGATCTGCCCTATCTCGCGCACGCCGAACCACCCCGCCGATTCGTTTTTTGACCCTGATCGATTCCCCGACCTACGAGGCGAACCATGCGCTTGAAGCTTCTGACCCTTGCCCTGTCCCTGGCCGCAGTGTCCCTGCCCAGCCATGGCGAGGATTTGCTGGATGCATACCGTCAGGCGCGTGCGAACGACCCTGTGCTGGCACAGGCCGACGCCACCCGTCTCTCCGTTCACGAAGGCATCCCGCAGGCACGCGCGCTGCTGCTGCCGCAGATCAGCGCGGGCATGAGCCTGCAGCAACAAAGCATTACCGGCAATAACAATTTTACCGGCCTCAACAACGGCAACAGCGGCATCATCAGCGGACACGAGCGCACGCGCTCGATTTCGGCCAGCATCGACCAGACCATCCTCAACCTGTCCGATGTCGCCAACCTCCAGGCCGCGCACTCCACCGCCGATGCGCAGGAAAAAACCTATGAGGCTGCCGCGCAGGAATTATTCGTGCGCGTCGCCAGCGCCTATTTCACTGTTTTGAACGACGAGGAACAGGTCGCTTACGCCAAGGCGAACGAAGAAGCCTTTCGCGTCACCTACGACCAGGCCGAACAGCAATACAAGGTGGGCATTGCCGCCATCACCAACGTGTATCAGGCCAAGTCGTATTACGAAGCCGCCAAGGCGACCACGGTGACTTACGAGAACACCCTGGCCAACGATCGCCAGGCGTTGAGCGTGATCACCGGCAAGCCGGTCGGCGATCTGAAGAAGCTGCGCGACGACCTGCCGATGACGCCGCCCGCGCCGGCCGATCCCCAGTCATGGGTGGACAGTTCGCTGAAGAACAATCCGACCCTGCTGTCCTCGCAGCTCTCCGTCGACGCCGCGGAGCATACCGTCAACGCCGCCCGCGCCGGCCACTTGCCGACGATCACGGCCAGCCTGTCTCGCGGCAAGAGCACTTCATGGCTTGAGAACGGCAGCTACAACGTCGCCGGCAACGGCCGTTACGGCAACACCATCGGCATCACGCTGTCGGTGCCGATCTTCGAAGGCGGCGCCACGCAGTCGAAGGTGCGTCAGACCATCTATCAGCGCGATGAAGCGCAGGATTCGCTGGAACTGACCCGCCGCCAGACCATCCAGAACACGCTGAACTACTACAACTCGGTACTGGCCGGTATCAGCGAAGTGGAATCGGGCAAGGCCGCGGTGGATTCGGCGCAGAAGGCCGTGGACGCCACCAAGGCCGGCTTCCAGGTGGGCACGCAGATCATGCTGGACGTGTTGACCTCCATCCAGCAGCTGACCCAGGCGCAGAGTACCTACTCGACGGCACGCCATCAGCTGGTGCTCAACCGCCTGCTGCTGAAGCAATCGGCCGGCACCATCACCTATGACGATATCCAGAACGTCAATTCGCTATTGCAGTAACCTGCATGAATCGATCAAAAAAGGCCGGACGTTCCGGCCTTTTTTGTGCCTGCAAGAAAACTATTCCTGCAGCATTCGATCGATCAGATGCATCACGCGCCGCACGGCGCCCCGCTCGCTGTCGAACACTACCCGCGCCTGGCGCCCCATCTGCCTGCAACGCACCTCGTCCTGCAGCAGTTCCAGCACCTCGCCACCTAGCGCTTCGCTCTGCATCACGCGCTTCGCGCCGCCGCCGCGAATCAGCGTCAGGGTGATTTCCTCGAAATTGAAGGTATGCGGCCCCACCAGCACCGGGCGAGCCAGCGAGGCAGGCTCGAGCACGTTGTGGCCGCCGATCGGCACCAGGCTGCCGCCGACGAAGGCGACGTCGGATGCGGCGAAAAACGGCATCAGCTCGCCCATCGTGTCGATCACGAAGACCTGGTGTGATTCCCCCGGCACGCGGTCGGCACTGCGCATCGCCATAGTGAAGCCCAGGCTGCGCACGGAATGCTCCACCAGGCGGAAACGCTCGGGATGGCGCGGCGCGATCAGCAACAAGGCATCGGGCAGCCGCTTGAGCACTTCCAGGTGCGCCTCCAGCACCGCCAGCTCCTCGCCCTCGTGCGTGCTGGCGGCAATCCATACCGGACGCAGATGACCCCATTGCTGACGGAATGCTTCGCCGCCTTCCAGTGCGCCATCCGGCACCGGCATGTCGAATTTGAGATTGCCGCTGACGGTGACCAGGGCCGGATCGGCTCCCAGCAACCGATAGCGCGCGGCATCGGTGCGCGATTGCGCCGCGATCTGCCGCACGCAGCGCAGCGCCGAGCGCAGCAACGCGCGCATCGGTGCGTAGCCGCGCAGTGAGCGGCCGGACAGGCGCGCATTGACGATCATCAGCGGAATCCCGCGCCGATAGCAGCCGAAGTACAGGTTCGGCCAGATCTCCGTCTCCACGATCAGCGCCAGCCGCGGCCGCACCTGCTTGAGAAAGCGATGCACGGAGAACGGCAGGTCGTACGGCAAATACACATGAAACACGCTGTCGCCAAACAGCTGCTGCACGCGTGCCGAACCGGTGGGCGTCACCGTGGTAACGACCAGCGGCGCGTTGGGGTAGTCCTGGCGCAGTGCCTTGATCAACGGCTCGGCCGCATTCACCTCGCCCACCGAGACGGCATGCACCCAGATGCTGCCGCGCAGGTCCGGCGCCTTGAAGAAGCCGAAACGCTCCGGCCAGCGCTGGTGGTAATTGCCGTAGCGCATCCCGCGCGTCAGCAAGCGCATCACGATCAGCGGCGTGGCCAGGTACATCAGGAGGGTGTAGAGGTAGCGCAACGTGGTGTCGTTCCGGCCCGGGACGCGAAAGTATACGGGTCGACACGCCACCCGCCTTCGGTCGAACAGGAGAGGGAACGTAAGCCAGCCGCTACAATCGTCCGAATGCCCGGAACACCTTATCCCTCTTTCACCCGCTCCCTCCTCGCACCGCGCCTTTGGCCGGCATGGATCGGCTTAGGGCTCATGAAGCTGATCGCCATGCTGCCGTTCCCGGTATTGATGGGCATCGGCCGCGCGCTGGGCTGGTTGATCGAACGCGTTCCCTCGCCGCGGCGCAAGATCGCCGCGACCAACATCGCGCTGTGCTTCCCCGAGCTGGACGCCAAGGCGCAGGCGGCACTGGTCGATGCGCATCTGCGCGACATCGGCATGATGCTGGTCGAGTTCACGCTCGGCTGGATGGGTTCGGACCGCGCCATCGAGAAGATCCCCGTGACCATCGAAGGGCTGGAACATCTGGAAGCCGCGCACGCCCAAGGCCGAGGCGTGCTGCTGGTCGGCGGCCACTTTTCGCACCTGGAACTGTGCGCGCGGCTGGTATCGCAACGCATCCGCATCGCCGGCATGTACCGGCGCATGGACAACCCGGTGTTCGAATGGGCGGTGCTGCGCGCACGCCTGGGCTATGCACGTGCGATGTTCGACAAGGACGACATCCGCGGCACCGTGAAATACCTGCGCAGCGGCGGCACACTGTGGTACGCGCCCGACCAGGACATGCGCAGCAAGGACAACGCCTTCGTGCCGTTCTTCGGCGTGATCGCCGCCACCATCACCGGCACGCATCACCTGGCGCGCCTGTCCCGTTCGGTGGTGGTGCCGTTCTTCCACCGCCGCCTGCCGGGCAGCCAGGGTTATGCCCTGCGCCTGGGCGCGCCGCTGGAAAACCTGCCCGGCGCGGATGCCGAGGCCGACACCGCACGCATCAACCATTGCATCGAGGACATGGTGCGCGAGGCGCCGGAGCAGTACCTGTGGGTGCACAAGCGCTTCAAGACGCGGCCGGAAGGTTCTCCACCGATTTATTGAGCGGCGATCACCCGACAGGCTGGCGTCAGCCTCTCCCGGTACATAGGCGCATTGGCCCTCTTCGCGCCCATCGTCATGCCCCGCAACCACTCCCTTCGCCGGTCGGAAAACCGTCCGGCACCGCCGATTGCCGTAAGATTTTGCGTCAGGCTGACCAGGAACACGGCATGACAGCGCAGCAAGGACAGCAGGCCCGGGCCTGTCCGATTTTCATGTACCACAACGTCGCGCAGGCGCCACGCGGCCTCGAGCGCTGGCGCAGCCTGTATGTGAGTCCAGGTGCGTTCGCGCGCCAGATGTGGCTGCTCAAGCGCCTGGGCTACGCCGGCCTGTCGATGCGCGATGCGATGCCTTACCTGCGCGGGGAGCAGCAGGGGCGCATCGCGGTCATCACGCTGGACGACGGCTACGTCGACAATCTCCAGTTCGCCATGCCAGTGCTGCAACGCTACGGCTTCACCGCCACCTGCTACGTGGTGAGCGGCAGCATCGGCGGCTACAACAGTTGGGACGCCGAAAAGCTTGGCATCCGAAAACCCTTGATGACCCCAGGGCAGCTGCGCGCCTGGCACCAAGGCGGCATGGAAATCGGCGCACATACGCGCTCCCATCCACGCCTGCGCCAATGCAGCGACACGCAGCTGCACGATGAGATCGCCGGCAGCAAGTCCGATCTCGAAGACGTGCTGGGCGCGCCGGTCACGCAGTTCTGCTACCCCTACGGCGACATGGACGATCGGGTCGCCGACATAACACGCGCATCAGGCTACATGGCGGCCACGACCACCCAGCGAGGCCGCGCCATCATCGGCACGGATTTGTGGCGCCTGCCGCGCGTGCAAGTCGCTCGGCATCACATGCTGCCGCAATTCGCCATGCGCGCATTCACCCAATACGAAAACAAACGCTACGAGAGCGGGCGCGCATGAAATTCCTTTTCGTCGGCACCAATCCGGAAAACACCGGCGCGGCCACCCATTTCGTGGCCTTGGCCCAGGCCATGGTGGAAGCGGGCCATGAGGTCAGCGCGGTGGTTTATCCAGGTGGCTTGATCGCCAACGCCTTGGCCAACTCGGGCGCCAAGCTTTATCCGGCGAAATTCCGCAATGTGTTCGACCTGCGCGGCTATCGCGCCACCTTCAGGGCGGCGCGCGACCTGCAACCGGATTGGCTGGTCGGCAACTTCGGCAAGGAATACTGGCCGTTGATCCTAATGAGCCGTGTGCTCGGCATACCGGTCGCGCTGTTCCGCCATCGCACGCCTCCGATGGGACGCGTGTCCGGTTACCTGGTACCGCGCCTGGCGCGACGCTTTTTTGCCGTCTCCGCGCATGCACGACAGGCTTACCTGGAACGCGGCGTGCCGCCGCAACGGGTGCGCGTGCTGTACAACCCGGTCAACATGGCGTGGTGCAAGCCGGACGCGCAACGCCGCAGCGAGATCCTGCACCGGCTTGGCATCCCGCAGGATGCCATCGTGCTGGGCTACTTTGGCCGCATCCATCACAGCAAGGGCATTTTTACGCTGCTGGAAGCACTCGATGGCGCGATGGCACAGGAATCTCGCCTGCACTGCCTGTGGCTGGGCCATGGCCCGGACGTGCAACCGTTGGGCGAGAGCATCGAGGCCGGCTCCTTTGCGCATCGCCATCACATGCTCGGCTGGATCGACGACGTGCATCCCTACTACAGCGCGATTTCGATGCTGGCGTTCCCCTCCATCGCCACCGAAACCTTCGGCCGCGTGTCGGTGGAAGCCCAAGCTGCCGGCGCACCGGTGCTCGGCAGCCATATCGGCGGCGTGCCTGAAACGCTTTCGCCCAACGTGACCGGATTGCTGCTGCCGCCCGGCCACGCAGCTGCGTGGCGCGATGCCATTCTCAAGATGTGCGAGGCGGGCACGCGCGAGCCGATGGGTGCGGCGGCACGCGATTTCGTGGACCGGCATTTCAGTACGCGCGTGATTGCGGACGAGTTTGTGCGGATATTGGGCAACGACTAACGCCACGCTCTCGACGCTGTCATTCCCGCGAAAACGGAAGACAGCCATGATATTTATTTGCGCAGCGCCCTATGCGCCTCATGCAACTTGGCGTACTTCAAAAACACATAAAACGCGCCCAATACGCTGGCGATAAATCCCGCCCAGCCGCTCAAGCAATACCGTTTCAACACAAACTGCCGAAAAAAGAACAGCGGCGGATACATCACCATGCGCACACCGGTAAACCGCTGCCCACGACGCAGCTTATGCGCCACCATGCCGCTGCTGTAGCGATTGATCTTTTCCACGCGGGTGGCGATATCGCCGTCACCGTTGTTGACGAAATCCGCGCCCCATAGCGTTTTCACCGGCCCGCGCACTTCCACCGCCGAATGCACTTCCACATCGTTCATGCCGCCACGCCTGCGATTGAACAGCCGCAGGTGACCATTGCGGTGGCTCCACCGATGCTGCACGGTCCAGAACATGCGCTCGCGACGCGGAATGCGAAAACCGTCGTGCCGGGGATCTTCCAGCGCACGCTCGATGATGGCGCGCGTGCCCGGCGAAAGAATCTCGTCCGCATCCAGGTTGAGAATCCAGTCGTTGCGTGCCAGATCGTAGGCGCGCTGTTTTTGCGGACCGTAATCGTCGAACGGATGCACGTCCACCCGCGCGCCATGCATGCGCGCAATCGCCACCGTGCTGTCGCTGGAACCGGAATCGAGCACGACAATTTCGTCCGCCCAGTCCACCTCGCGCAGGCAGGCATCGAGGGTGTCGGCGTTGTTGTAGGTGATCAGCACTACCGAAAGCGGTTCACGTGCCATCGCCCGGCTCCTTCGTCACAGCAAACAGCGCAGCACACCATAGCCCCAGCAGCCACGCAAACAACAGGCCCCACCAGGCGGAATAAAAGGCCAGATGGGAATTGAGCGGAAACAGCATCGCCGCCAGCGATACGGTGATAGGAAACGCCGCCGCTCGGCCAACCGTCCCCGCACGGCGCCACGCGCGAACGGCAAGCGCCACACCCGCCAGCCATGACAGTGCGCCCGCGATACCGGTTTCGGCCAGCACCTCCATCACCAACTGATGCGGATGGCAGGCGCCGACGCCATCGCCGCAATTCTCCGCCACCATGAAGTGATCGTTCGCCGGCGCGTAATGCGGATAGGCGTAACGGAATCCACGCACACCCACGCCAAGCAGCGGATGGGCCTCGATCATGCGCCAACCGGTATGCCAGATATCCAGGCGCCCCGTCGCTGCTTGGTTGATCGATTGCTCGTTCCCGCTGAAAACCATCAACGTGCGCTGCATGCGTGCATCGAAACGCGCCGAGGTCTTCCAGGCGATACCGCCTGCCGCCAGCAATGCCAGGCCACATGCCACACATATGGCCAAAAAACGCAGCGGCGAACCTGCTTCGCGCCAAATGAACACCAGCGTGACCACGCCAAAGCCGATCCACGCGGAACGCGAGCCGCTCAGCAATACCGGACCAAGCAGCAGCAGGAACACGAGGACCAAGCCCCACCTTCCTCCATGATGGCGCCCCGTCCACAGCAAGAACGGCGACAGCACCGCCAATGTCGGCCCCAGCTTGGGATCGTCCGCGCCGAACAAGCCGGAGATGCGTTCGGGCTCCGCATGGCCGCGCAGGCTCCAGCCGGTCAGCATTTGCATCCATGCATCCACCACCCAGAATAGGATCACGGCAGCCAACGCCGCATAGAACCGGTGCAGCGACCGCGTGCTACGCAGCGTATGGGCCGCGTATAAGCCAAGCGGCAGATAGCGCAGCAGTCCGGCCGTGGTGCTCCAACTTTTGCCAGGCATCACCGCCGCGAACGATGACACCAAGGCCGCACCGACGTAGCAGGCCAGCAACACGAAAAACAATCGCGCCGCGTAATCGCCACGCCACGCTGTACGGTCACGGCTAAACACCAGTACAACGCCGACCAGACATAGCAGCGTGCCGAGCTCAGCACTCCGGCCAAACGGCAGCAGCACCGCCAGCAACCACAGCGGCCACCATGCGAAGAATCCGATGCTTTGCAGAAAATCCGGGAGACGCTGAGAGGTCACGGGCGGGGGAGTGAGGCCTAGTCAACGCAGGACAATAAACGAGCCAAATGGCTGCTGTCACCGCGTGGGCTGGGACGATCCCCCGCAACATGCACGTGGGGATGCGGGGATTGCCTTTCGAGACTACAAAGTGCAGGGCTAGCCTGTCACTTCCTCGTACAACGCCAATGCGGCGTGCTGCATGTCGATCAGGCGATAGCGTTGCAGCGGCGCGATGGGTGGCGCGACGCGCAGCAGTTCGGCGGCACGCTCGACCAGGCGCTCGCGGTCGCCGGGCGGTACGCGGCCGGCGGGATAGAGCTCGGCCAACAACTCGCCCACGCCACCGTGGGCATAGCCGAGCACGGGACGGCACAGCGCCAAAGCCTCCACCACGGTGCGGCCGAAGGCTTCGGGTTTGTTGGAAAGTTGCAGCACCAGGGCGGACATGGCGTAGATGTCCCGCACGTCCTGGCGTGCCGGGGTCATCACTACCTGGTTTTCCACGCCGCGGCCTTTGATCAGGTCTTTCAACTCGCGCACATAGGCTTCACGACCGGGCTCGACCACGCCGAGCAGCAGCAGGCGCGTGTCGATGCCGCGCTGCTTGAGCTCGGCCACCAGTTCGATCGCGTCGTGATGGCCTTTCAGGCGCGTGCCTCGGCCGGGCAGGGTAAGCAGCGGTGCGCCGGCGAGCTTGGGAAATTCGTTGAAGAAGGCCTTCTGCCAGCCCTCCTCGGGACGATGCCCGTACGGAAAGGCTTCCGGATCGATACCGCGCGGAATGATGCGGATGCGGGTGGTATCGAGCTTGCTATAGTGGCTGATGAGGTAATCGCGCACCGTTTGCGAGACCACCACGATGCGCTCGCCGCGCAGCATGATCGCGCTGTAGCGGCCGGGCGAGTTGAGCCCGTGCACGGTGGTGATGAAATGCGGCCTGGGCGACATGCCCTTGAGTGCCCACCAGCCCAGCCATGCCGGCAGCCGCGAGCGAACGTGGACCACGTCCGGCTTCAGCTCGCGCAGGATGCGCCGCAGGCGCCACAGCCTGCCGAGCGTGCTCAGCGACTTGCGGCCGATATCCAGGGTGATGTGTTCGCTGCCTTCGGCCTGGAGCTGCGCGGTCATACGGCCGCCCGCGGAAATGACTACCGAGCGATGTCCGGCCTGCACCAGCGCCTGTCCCATCTCCAGCACCGAGCGCTCAGCGCCGCCCGAATGCAGCGCGGGGATGAGCTGCACAACGGTCAGCGTTCTGGCCGGTGTGGCGGCAACGGACATGGTTCCCTCATTCGCAACTCTCATCCGTAGAATCCAAGCAGCAATCGTGCCGTTTCGCGCGGGCTATGCTCGGGAGCGAGAGCTGCGGCTCAGTCGCGCAGGACGTAATGCGCGCCGCAGTAAGGACATACGGACTCGCCGCCATCCTCAACGATAGGTAAATAGACTTTCGGATGGGAGTTCCACAGCGCCATACCGGGCATTGGGCAGGACAGCGGCAGGTCCGAACGCGTCACTTCGTAACGATTTTCGGCATTGGCCGGAATGAGCTTGGGGGCTGCGGCAGAGTTACCCGACATGGGATGTTGCTCCAGGGGTGAGGCTATGGGACCGCTTATCTTAGCAAGGGAGAAGGGGTGAGTAGCGAGGGCGCAGCCGCCCGCGGCCCACCCCTCCTTCTGCGATCCTTGCGTCAGGCTTACTGCCCAGCCTTCGGCACCGAACCTTCGGTGGTGATGTTGATCTGGATCTCGTCGCTCACCTTGGGCACATACGCGCCCAGGCCGAACTCCGAACGCTTCAGCGTACCGGTGGCGTTGAAGCCGATCGCCTGCTGGCCGGTCATCGGATGCGCGCCGACGTTGTTGAGCGTGGCATTGAGTACCACCGGCTTGGTCACGCCGTGCACGGTGAGATCACCGGTCACCTTGTAGTGCTTGTTGCCCAGCGATTGCACGCTGGTGCTCTTGAAGGTGATGGTGGGGTACTTCTCGGCGTCGAAGAAATCCGGCTCCTTCAGGTGCTTGTCCAGTGCCGGCACGTGCGTGTCCAGGTTGCTCAGCGGCATGGTCACGTCCACCGAAGCCTTGGACGGATCCTTCTCGTCGAACACCAGCGTGCCGTCGGAGATGCCGATGTCGGCCACGGGATGGGAGAAGCCGAAGTGGCTCCAGCTGAACAGCACCATGGTGTGGCTTGGATCGAGCTTGTAGGTCTGCGGTGCGGCCTGGGCCGACAGCGCGGCGCCGAGCAAACCGGCCAGCAATACGTAGCGAAGCATGCGCATGAAAAGTCTCCTGCCTTCAATCAAAGTGGATAGGGGAAAACGCTTTATTGCTTTGAACAAACGATTGCCGCGCGGCATCACCGCACGGCAATCCGTGGGAAAACCTCATGCGACGCGGCAGGCCTCATCAAACGACAGGCGCGGGCTGCGCGCGAACAGATCGCGGCTGCTGTCGCCGTAACCGATATTGATCAGGAAGTTCGACTTGATCGTGCTGCCGGCGAAGAATGCCTGGTCGACGCCGGCATTGTCGAAGCCGGACATCGGGCCACAATCCAGGCCGATCGAGCGCGCGGCCATGATCACGTACGCCCCTTGCAGCGTGGCATTGCGGAACGCCGTAGTATCGATCAGCGCTTGATTGCCGACGAACCAGCTGCGCGCATCGGCATGCGGGAACAGGTGGGGCAGCTTTTCGTAGAACGCATGATCCGTTGCCACGATCGCCGTGACCGGCGCCGCCAGCGTCTTGGCGCGATTGCCTTCGGAGAGGAACGGCTTGAGCTTTTCCTTGGCCGCCGCGGACTTCACGAACACCAGCCGCATCGGCGAGGAGTTGGCACTGGTCGGGCCGAACTTGGCCAGTTCGTACAGCGCGTGCAACTGCTCGTCGGTCACTTCCCTGGGCAGAAAAGCGTTATAGGTACGGGCCGTGCGGAACAACTGGTCTAATGCTGCCTCGGCAAGCTTCTCGCTCATGGGTATCCTCTGCGTGAAGAGTGAAAGACCAGAGTGTAAGCGCAAGCCGGATGGATCAGCGGCGAACGAGGCGAACGTACTGTGCACGATCCGGCGACAATCGAACGCTCAAGCCAGGAATTGCCTCACAACTTTCCAGGCGAATGCTGGGCGATCACCGACCACGCCGCCGGCAACCAGCGCCAGGCCCTGGCGCTGGCCGAACAGATGGGCATGCCGGTGCGGCACCTCGTGCTTTCGCCGCGTGCACCATGGTCATGGTTCTCGCCGCGGCTGGCCCTTGGCGGACGCCTGGCCCTGCCCCCCGCGCAACGCGCGACCTTCGCCGCGCCATGGCCGAGACTTGCCGTCGGCTGTGGGCGCAGCGCTGCTTTGCTGACGCGCCTGCTGCGTGCCCTGACCGAAGGTTATTGCCATACCGTACAGATCCTCGACCCACGCACCGAACCCACATACTGGGACACGGTCATCGCGCCCCGGCATGACGGACTGACCGGCGCCAATGTGCTCAACCCGCTGGGCTCGCTGAATCCCGTCGACGATGCATGGCTTGCCGATGGCCGCGACGCCAGCCCCGCGTTGGAATACCTGCCCCGTCCACGCGTCGGCGTGCTGCTTGGCGGACCGCGCGCCGGCATGCGCATGGATGCCGACTATGCGCAGCAGCTCATCGACTCGTTGCTTGCGCGCCGGCAGCGCGAAGGCGGCAGCCTGCTGGTGCTGGCCTCGCGCCGCACGCCTGCTGCGGTGGCCGAGGTGATGCGCACTGCGCTGCACGGCATTCCTGGCTTGCTTTGGATAGGACCTGACGATGGCAACAATCCCTACCCCGGCGTGCTGGGCTGGGCCGATCGCCTGGTAGTGACGCCGGACTCGGTGAACATGCTGAGCGAGGCGTGTGCCGTGGGTTGCCCGGTGCATACGTTGGTCGCGGGAACCCTGCCCGCAAAACTCGCGCGTTTTCATGCCAGTTTGCGCCAAGCCGGCTTGTTGCACGACCTCGATGCCAGTGCCCCCGCGCAGCAGATGCCGCTGCGCGAAACCGCCATGATGGCTACAGCGGTGCGCCATCGCATGCTCGCGTCACCCTTGTAAGCTGGGAGATTGCAATCCCGGCATTGCCGCGCCGTGCGAGAGCCGGGATTGCACGCCAGCCTACGAGGTTGCGCGCTGGCTAGAACTCAAAACCGAGCGCACGCGTTACGACGCTCACGTCGCTGCACATCGCTTCCAGCTCGGCATCCCGGGGCGCGATACGCGAGCGCAAATCCAAGGTACAGAACAACGCGCGCCGCAACAGTTCCGCATGCGCACGGCTCAAGCAGTTCGCCTGCGCGATATCCAGCAGGCCGGCGTCGCGGCAGACTTCAATCAAGCCGGCGTTGCCCGTCGTCGATAGCAGGTACGGCGATGACGATGCATGCGCAAGCACCAACCCTTGCAAGGCAAATTCAATATCGAGCAAGCCACCGTGGCCCTGTTTCAAATCGATCTGCCCGGCGCCGGAACGATCGCGCTCCGCGCGCCAGCGCCGGCGCATGCTGCTGACTTCCGCCAACACCGCCGGGCGATCGCGCGGCACCGCCAGGGTGCGGCGCCGCACGCCCACCAGCTCGCCGTTCAAGGCCGCATCGCCCGCCACCGGACGCGCGCGCAGCAGTGCCTGATGCTCCCACGTCCATGCGCGGCTTTGCTGGTAGGCCACGAACGCCTCCAGGCTACCGACCAGCAGGCCCTTGGAGCCATCCGGCCGCAGGCGCGTATCCACTTCGTACAGGCGTCCCGCACGCGTCAGCACCGTCAGCCAGTTCATCACCCGCTGGGTAAGGCGCTGGTACCAGCGTGAACCGTCCAGCGGACGCGGGCCGTCGCTCATCGCGTGCGCGCGCTGGCCGTCGAACACGAAGACCAGGTCGAGGTCGGAGGCGAAACCCAGTTCTTCGCCGCCCAGGCTGCCGTAGCCGAGGATCGAAAAACCCGAGCCTTCGCCCGGCAAGCGTCCATGCGCGGCGACGACTTCGCGCTCGGCCAGTGCGGCAACGGCATTGACCACCGCTTCCGCCAGCGCCGCAAGCCGACGCGCCGTCGCCACCGCATCGGCGCGTCCATCGTTGAAGGCCAGGCCCAAACGGAAGGCGATGCTCGACTTGAATTCGTTGATGCGTTCCAGCTCGGCTTCCGCTTCGCGTTCGTCGAGCGTGGTGAGCACATGCGCGATTTCCGCGCTGATGTCGGCGCGCTTGAGCGGCAGTTGATCGATGCGCGGATCAAGCACGTCGTCGAGCAGTAAGGGTTGTGCAATCACGCGCTCGGCCAAAAAGGCGCTATCGGCAAACAGCTGCGCCAGACGCTTGCGTGCGGAAGGTTGTTCTTCCAGCAATGCGAGGTAGGAAGGCCGGCGCGCCACCGTTTGCACCAGGCGGCACAGGCGCAGCAAGCACGCCACCGGCGCCGCCGTCTCGCGCGCCGCGGCCAGCAATCGCGGCATCAAATGATCCAGCTGCTCGCGCGCACGCGCCGACATCGCACGCAATTGCGAGGCTTGCAGCAATTTCAGCAACGCCTCCGCCGCTTCGCCACCCGGCACGAAGCCGGAAGCTTCCATCACGCCGGCATCCAGCGATTCGTCGCAAGCGCCTTGCCACAGAATCGCATCCGCTGCCGGCACGCTGGCCTTCGCGCCGCCTTCCGGCATCAGCACGGCTTCGAATTCGGTGGCGACGATGTCGCGGTGTTTCGCCAATTCCTCGGCCAACGGTTCCCAGGCCGGATAATCCAGGACCAGCGCAAGCCGTTCGCGCGTCAGGTCGTCGTCGGGCAAATCGTGTGTCTGCGCATCGCGCATCATCTGCACGCGATTCTCCAGCCGGCGCAAGAACACGTACGCCTGGCGCAGCGCCTTGGCGCGCACGGTGGGAATATGCCCGCGCGCTTCGCAAGCCGTCAGCGCCGGCAACAGGCCACGCACGCGCAAGCTGGGTTCGCGGCCACCGCGAATCAGCTGTACCAGTTGCACGATGAACTCGATTTCGCGAATACCGCCGGGTCCCAGCTTGAGATTGTCAGCCAGGTCCTTGCGCGCCACTTCGGCATCGATCAGCGCCTTCATTTCGCGCAAGCCGGCGAACGCGGTGTAGTCCAGGTATTTGCGATACACGAACGGCCGCAGCATTTCCTGCAATTGCTTGCCCGCGCTGCGATCGCCGGCCACCGCACGCGCCTTGATCCAGGCATAGCGTTCCCAATCGCGCCCTTCGCGCTGGTAGTACTGCTCCATCGCGCTGAATGGCAACGCAAGGCGGCCCGCGTTGCCGAACGGGCGCAAGCGCAGATCCACGCGCGCGCAAATGCCGTCGATGGTCGGCTCGTGCAGCAGGCGCACCAGCTGACGTCCCAGGCGCACGAAATATTCGCTGTTATCCAGCACGCGCGCACCATCGCTTTCGCCGCCCTGCGGATAGGCCAGCACCAGGTCGATGTCGGACGAGAAATTCAGCTCCCCGCCACCGAGCTTGCCGAAGCCGACCACCACCAGCCGCTGCAGGCTGCCGTCTTCGCCACGTGCATGCCCGTAACGCGCGGCAAGCGCGCGCTCGGACCAATCGAGCGCGGCGCCAAGCAAGGCTTCGTACAACACACTGGTGGCGGACAAGGTTTCCGGCAGATCGTCCAGGCCGTTGACGTCGCGGAATACCAGGCGCAGCGCTTCGGCATGGCGGAACCGGCGCAGCGACGACATGCAGGCCGCTTCATCGGGATCGAGCTTCAGTGCTTCGATGCGCGCGGAAGCATCGGCACTGGCACGCAACCGTTCCAGGCCTTGCGGCGCCAGCAGTTGCGGCTGATTGCGCCATGTTTCGAATGCGAAATCGCTCGCCAGCAAGGTGCGGCGGATGCGCTCGGCGACGCCTGCATCGTCATGCAGGGGTACGCCCACCGCGCGGCAACGCGCCACCAGCTGCGCGTAGCGATCATCGATAAGAGCCCGCAGCGCGGGCGATTCAGTAGGTGCAGGGATGACAGCCATACGGCCATTATGGGCCTGAGGCTTGCTCAACAGAACCGTTGCAGCACGGCGATGACGCGCATCGACCTTCGCCATCGCCCGACAGCGCCAAGCCCCGTACAGGCCGCAACCTTTGCGACAGTCGGATCGAAGCGAAGGTTTGTGTATGAAAGACGCCCAGCAACACAAGCATGCTGCCGAGGCACCCACGGCGCTCAAATACGGAGACGAGGGTGGCACGGTGCAGGAACTGCAACAGCATTTGCGCCACATCGGCTACTGCGACATGGATGGTCCGGTAAACGCAGATGGTGATTTCGGCCGTCGCACGTACCATGCCATCACGGCATTCCAGCGCGATTACGGCCTCGTCGTGGATGGTGTCGCCGGACCGAAAACCTGGCGGGCATTACGCCATGCCGTGCGCCATCTCGCACGCAAGCGCTCCATGTAGGCAGGATCATGCGTAACAGTGCTGAGATGTCATCCAAACCTATGTATGGCCGTCATTTTCGCTTTCGCGAGAATGAGGGTCATGGAGTTACGCTTCGACGCGGCGCCACGGCCCTATCGCTACGGGAAAGCTCGCATGCGGTGGATGCACGGTGGATCGCTCCTGCACGCGCCCTTCCCGATCGGTGGCAAAGACGGTCAGCGCCTGCAGATGAATGTCGACCACGCCATCGACTGCCGCGCTGTGCCTGGCCCAATCGCGCTCGTTCCATTCCGCCTCGAGCGGCTCGTCCCGGTTTCCCACCCGCAGGCTGGCACGGACGGTGCCGGCCACGTGGCGAAGGTTGACCAATTGCGCCTTGAAGCCCTCACCCGCCACGGGTGCCAATGCAATGTCTTCCGGCCGCACGTGCACGGCAATCTCGTGCGCATCGTCCGCAGCAAAGTTTTCGATGCGCCATGCATGGCCGAACAGATGCAAATGCTGGCCGCGCACCTCGGCCGGCACCGATTGGCCACGTGCAATAAAGCGTGACGCGAACGGCGTTGCCGGCTGCCGGTAGATTTGCTCCGGCGTGCCGATCTGTTCGATGCGGCCGCGATTCATCAGCACCACGCGATCGGCCATCTCCAATGCCTCGTCCTGATCGTGCGTGACGAACAACGTGGTGATGCCGAGCGAGCGATGAAACTCGCGCAACCAGCTGCGCAAGTTCACCCGCACCTGCGCATCGAGCGCACCGAACGGCTCATCCAGCAGCAGCAAACGAGGTTCGATCGCCAGCGCACGCGCAAGCGCCACGCGCTGGCGCTGGCCGCCCGACAACTGCGACGGATAGCGATCGGCGAAACCCTCCAGCTCCACCTGGCGCAGCAGGTGCTCGACGCTTGCCTTGATCACGGACGCCCTGGGGCGCGCATGCCAAGGACGCACGCGCAAGCCAAATGCCACGTTTTGCGCCACGGTCATGTGCGGGAACAGCGCATAGTGCTGGAACACCAGCCCTACGCCACGGCGCCGCGCATCCAGCGCCAGCAAGTCATGCCCATCACGAACCACGCTGCCGGCGTCAGGCTGGTCCAGTCCGGCCAGGATGCGCAGCAGACTGGTTTTTCCCGAGCCCGACGGGCCGAGCACGGCCACGAATTCACCGTCGCCGATGGTCAGGCTGACGTCGTCCAGCGCCACGAAGGCGCCGTACCGGCGACGCAAGCGGGAAATCTCGATACCCATGCTGCGATGGATCCTCAATGGTGGATGTTCAAGGCATCGCCATGCCGCCACTCGACCACGCGCTTGATGCCGAGCGTGACCACAGTTAGCAATGCCAGCAGTGAAGCCGCTGCAAAGGCAGCGGAAAAATTCTCTTGGTAAAGCTGATCGACCTGGAGCGGCAACGTGTTGGTGATGCCGCGCAGATGGCCCGACACCACGTACACGGCGCCGAATTCACCCATGGCGCGCGCATTGCACAACAACACGCCATACAGCAACGCCCAGCGCACGCGCGGCAAGGTGACGCGAAAAAAGATCTGCCATCCACCAGCACCCAGCGTGAGCGCCGCTTCCTCCTGCTCCGAGCCTTGTGCCTGCATCAGCGGAATCAACTCGCGCGCCACGAACGGCAAGGTGACGAGCACGGTCGCCAACACCAACCCCGGCACGGCAAAAATCACCTGCAGGCCATGCGCCTCCAGCCAGGAACCCAGCCAGCCATCCTTGCCATACACCAGGATCAGCATCATGCCGGCGATCACCGGCGAGATGGAAAACGGCAGGTCGATCAACGCGCCAAGCAGGGCTTTGCCACGAAATTCGAAGTGCGTCATCGACCACGCGGCCGCGAGCCCGAAGACCAGATTCAACGGCACGGCAATGGCGGCGACGGTCAAGGTCAGCCGCACGGCGGCGACCGTGTCGGGTTGCTTGATGGCATCGAGATAGGCTGCATAGCCCTGATGGAGTGCTTCGGCGAAAATCGCCAGCAGCGGCAGCACCAGCAGCCATGCCAGCACGGCAAGCGTCGTGTGCACCAGCACCATGCGTGCGATACGCGCCGACAACGCCGGACGGCCGATCGATACCACCGAAGCGATCACGGCCATCAGCGCACCACCGCCCAGCGCCGTGTCCAGCGCTGCAAGCCCGCCATAGCCACCAGCAAGAGCAGCGAAGCCGCCAGCATGACCGCGCCAAGCGCCGCGGCTCCACGATAGTCGTACTGCGAATCGATCTTCTGCACGATCAGATAAGGCGCGATTTCCGTACGGAACAATCGATTGCCGGAAATGAAGATCACCGAACCGTACTCGCCGATCGCGCGCGCCAACGCAAGCGCGTAACCGGTCAACAATGTCGGCAGCAATAACGGCAGCAGCACGCGGAAGAAGCGCTGGCCCGGCGACGCACCCAGCGTATAAGCGGCCTCTTCCAGATCGCTTTCCATGCTTTCCAGCACCGGCTGCAAGGTGCGTACCACGAATGGCAAACCCACGAACACCATCGCCAGCAGCACGCCCAGGCGCGTATAGGCCACTTCAATGCCGAGCGGCGCGAGGCGGCTGCCGAGCCAGCCATTCGGCGCATACAGCGCCGTCAGCGCAATGCCGGCCACGGCCGTCGGCAACGCAAACGGCAGATCGACCAACGCGTCGCATAGCCGCCGGCATGCGAAG
This sequence comes from Dyella sp., assembly GCF_036746095.1. Classification (NCBI taxonomy): domain Bacteria; kingdom Pseudomonadati; phylum Pseudomonadota; class Gammaproteobacteria; order Lysobacterales; family Rhodanobacteraceae; genus Dyella; species Dyella sp. The sequence continues at coordinate 18,032 of NZ_DAIOEU010000019.1, read as the reverse complement.
CGGTAACGCACCAGCACCCAGGCCACCAGCAAGCCAAGTACGGCATCAATGGTTGCAGCAAGCAGCGCTGCGCCAAAACTCAATTTCAATGACGCCAGCACGCGGCGCGTACCGATCTGCGCCCACCAGCCCGCGGGCCCCAGTTCGCACGCCGTCCACAGCAATGCCGCCAGCGGGAGCAGCACGCAGCTGCCCAGCACCAGCAAGGTGTAGCCGGTACTGAGGCGAAATCCTGGCAAGACGTGCCGCGCCATGACCGTCACTGCGCTCCTTCGAGAATCGTGTCGAAAACACCACCATCGGCGAAATAGGTGGCCTGCGCCTTGCGCCAATCACCGAACTGCTCGCCGATGGTGAAGGTTTTCACCGCCGGGAATTGCGCCGCGTATTTCGCGGCAACGGCGGCAAGCCGCGGCCGGAAGAAATGCTTGGCCGCAATCTCCTGCCCTTCCGGGCTGTATAGAAATTGCAGATACGCCTGCGCGATTTTCTGCGTGCCGTGCCTGGCGGCGACCGTATCGACGACGGCGACCGGCGGCTCCGCCACGATGGTGGAAGACGGCACCACGATCTGGTAGTTGTCCTTGCCGGCTTCCTGCTGCGTCATCAGCGCTTCGCTTTCCCAAGCGATGAGCACGTCTCCCATGCCGCGCCGAACGAAGGTATTGGTGGCGCCGCGCGCACCGGTATCCAGTACCGGCACATGTTTGTAAAGCGCGGTGACGTACGCACGCGCCTTGTCTGCGCTGCCGCCGGGCTGGCGCTCGGCCCAGCCCCAGGCGGCAAGGAAATTCCAGCGCGCGCCGCCGGATGTCTTCGGATTGGGCGTAATCACCTGTACATCGGAACGGATCAGATCCGGCCAGTCGTGGATCTTCTTTGGATTGCCCTTGCGCACCAGGAACACGATGGTGGAGGTGTACGGCGAACTGTTGTTGGGCAACCGCGTTTGCCAGTCTTTCGCGAGCAGGCCTTTATCGGCCAGTACGTCGATGTCGTAGGCCAGGGCGAGGGTCGCTATATCCGCCTGCAAGCCATCGAGCACGGCGCGCGCCTGCTTGCCGGAACCGCCGTTGGAGGTGGTGACGGTGACGGCCTGCCCCGCCTGCTTGGCCCATTGCGCCTTGAACGCCGCGTCCACATCCTTGAAGTACTCGCGGGTCGGATCGAAGGAGACATTGAGGAGCTTCGCATCCTGCGCATGTGCAAACGCCGCACTTAGCGAAAGCAGCGCGGCCAGGATGATCCATCGGCGTTTCATGCGTGTCGTCTCCTTAGGGCAAGTTCGCCCACTTTGAACTATAGATTTGGAAGGCTGGACGTCCGAAAGCACGGTTGGTCCTATCCATATGGCTTAAAACCCTCTCCCATGAGAGAGGCGTCACATCAGATAAAGACTTCCGCCCGCAACTCAAAAATGTGCGGATCGATCACCAGCCCCTTGCGGTTGCTGAACGCGCGGATCACATTGGCCTGCAGGCGAAGATGCGAACCGACGTACCAGTTGGCGCCGGCCGTCCAATCGTGCTCCTTGCCGCCCAGCACCCGCCCATCGTTGAGGTTGAGCTCGCTGTAGCGCACGGCGAATTCCAGCGCTCCCCATGGATGCGAAGGCATCACGTTGCTGACGTTGCCATCGTGATATTGGCGTGATTCACCCGTGAGCACCCAACTGCCAAAAACGTAGTAGCCGTCGAGGTCGTAATTCGATTTGGGCAGGTTGAAGACGGTCTGCGCGCGCAGATACTCACCCTGCACCGACCAGGGACCGTTGATCCAGAGTTCTTCCAACCCAAAACGATTGATGTGATCGACGTTGGTCTGCGTGCCGGAGCTGACCAGGGTGACGGGGGTGAGGCCCGCTTCCGGGGGCGCCTTGAAGCTGGTCGTGGCCGGTTGCTGCACGCCCAGCGCGTTGACCAGGCCGTAGGGCCGCTCCTGCGAGGCGGCGACGCCCAGGTGCAGCACATTGGTGGCTTCGTGGATCGGCACCCACACCGCATGCGCCGCCAATGTATGGCCGTGATTCTTGCCTGCCAGGTTTTCGCCGTAATAACCCAAACTGGCCAGCCAGTGCGTGCGCTGGATGGCCCAATCGACACCGACGCGGCGATTCTCGTAAATCGCCTGCGAAGGCAGTGCCAACTCGATGAAGGTGGTCTGCGTCGAGGTGGTCACGCCTTCGAAGCTCACCGGCGTCTTGCTCTGGCCGAAACGCAGTGCGCCGTAGTCCTGGCCGAACACCGCCTTCGACTGCAAGCGGGCGAATGCGTCCTGCCATTGCTTGGACTGGAAGTCGTAATACACGCTGGCATCGTAGACACCCGGTTTCTTCACGTAGAAACCCAGGTATTTGCGGCGATTCGTGGCCGCATCCGTGAATTTATTGTCGTCATGCGAAAAATTGTTGACGTCGTACTGATAGCGCAACACCAGCCCGATATCGGTGCCGTCACCCGTCGTGTAGTGCGTAGGCCAGTGATAGAGCCAATCGTCGTCGCCCGCCTTGGCTGTGGAAGGCGCCAGCGTCGCAAGGGAAAAAACCGATGCGGCCAGCGTTAGCACGGCAAAGGCAGGCTTGGATCGTCGCGGCATGGTCGATGGCTCCGGCGCCATAGCGGCGCTTGTGATGGATGGGTGAAGCGGTCCCTGGATAAAACGCCGGCTGGGTAGGGGGGCGGCGTCCTTGAGTTCCATGCTGCCCGCGGCGTTTCCCGCGATGGAAAGGAGGGAATGGCATGCGGATATGCCGGCCCATCATTTCTTCGCCAAAAAACGGAGTCCTAACATCCTTAAGACCAGATGGACGTCTATACGTCCAAGGAACGCATGTGATGACCGCCGCCACACTATCGCCATTGCCCGAAGAGAAGCAGCCCCTGGTTGCGCGCCTGATCGACGGGCTGGAACCATCGGCACTGCTGTGGCTGTCCGGTTATCTCGCTGGCGTCGCCGGCCAGCGCCTGCCGGCCGGCAAGCACACGGCCGCGGAACCTGCCGCAGCGCCGGAAGCGCAGGGCCGCCTCACCGTGCTGTACGGCAGCCAGACCGGCAATGCCAAGCGATTGGCCGAAGACCTGGCTCGCCGCGCCTCCGCGGCCGGCCTGGCGGTGCGGGTGGTGCGTGCGGATGCGTATGCCACGCGTGAATTGAAGCAGGAACGGCTGCTTTACGTGGTAATCAGCACGCAAGGCGATGCCGAGCCGCCGGATGATTCACGCGCGCTGGTCGAATTCCTGGCGAGCGCTCGCGCTCCCAAGCTGGAAGCACTGCGCTACGCCGTGCTCGGCCTGGGCGATTCCAGCTATCCCAGTTTCTGCGCCATCGGCCGCCAGCTTGACGAACGCCTGGCTGCGCTAGGTGCGCAGCGCCTGTTCACCGCCGGCGAGGCGGATGTCGATCTGGAGACCGTCGCGCAGCCATGGCTGGAACAGGCGCTGCAGCAGGCGCGCGAACAGCTGAAGACCTCTGCCCCGCTGGCCAAGGTCACCACCTTGCGCACGGCGCGCACCGGACCGGTGTGGCATCGCGAACAGCCGTTCCAGGCGCCGCTGTTGCTCAACCAGCGCATCACCGGCCGCGACAGCGATCGCGATGTGCGCCATCTGGAATTTTCTCTGGACGGCTCCGGGCTGCACTACGCGCCGGGTGACGCACTGGGTATCTGGCCGACGCAATCGCCGGCGCTGGTCGAGGCGATCTTGACCACCCTGAAGCTGGACGGCGATACAGCGGTTCGCATTGGCAACGAAGAACATGCTTTGCGCACCTGGCTGGCCGCCCATCGCGAGCTGACTCAGCTGACCCGCCCGTTCTTCGCCGCGCATGCCGAGCGCAGCGGCAATGCCCAGCTGCGTGAACTGCTGGCGCCGACCGCGCGCGACACCCTGGCCGATCTGTTCTCGCGCTGGCAGGTGCTGGATCTGTTACGTCGCCATCCCGCCGGATGGACAGCAGAAACACTCGTCACCGCGCTGCGTCCGCTGGCGCCGCGCCTGTATTCCATCGCTTCCGCTCAATCCGTGGTTAGCGACGAAGTGCACCTCACCGTCAGCCATGTCGATTACGCCCTGGACGGCGAAGCACGCTGGGGTGCGGCAAGCCGCTATCTTGCCTGGCAGGCGGAAGGCGAAAACGTGCCGGTCTTCGTCGAAGCCAACGAGCGCTTCCACTTGCCGGCCGACGATCGCGACATTCTCATGATCGGTGCGGGCACCGGCATCGCGCCCTATCGTGCCTTCGTGCAGGAACGTGCCGAACGCGGCGCCAGCGGACGCAACTGGCTGGTGTTCGGCAACCCGCATTTCCATTCGGACTTCCTGTACCAGGTCGAATGGCAGCAGGCGTTGAAGAACGGGCAGCTGCATCGCATCGATCTTGCGTTCTCGCGCGATCAGGCCGAGAAGCTGTATGTACAACATCGCTTGCTCGAACAAGGGCGCCGCGTCTACGAATGGCTGGAAAGCGGTGCGCATCTGTACGTCTGCGGCGACGCCAATCGGATGGCCAAGGACGTGCACAAGGCATTGGTCGCGGTCGTCGCCGAACACGGCGCACGCTCGAGCGAAGACGCCGAAGCCTGGTTGAGCCAGTTGATCCAGCAGGGCCGTTACGCCCGCGATGTGTATTGAGGTACGCAATGAGCGATGCAGCCCTTTCCGAACTTGAACGCATCAAGGCGAACAGCCGCTTCCTGCGCGGCACCTTGGTGGAGAGCCTGGCCGACCCGGTCACCGGCGCGATCAGCGAAGACGACAACAAACTGCTGAAGTTCCACGGCAGCTACCAGCAAGACGATCGCGACCTGCGTGAGGAACGCCGCAAGCAAAAGCTTGAACCTGCCTACCAGTTCATGGTGCGCGCACGCTTGGCCGGCGGCGTGCTGAGTCCGGCGCAATGGCTGTCGTTCGACCACATCGCGCGCACCTGGGCCAACCACACGCTGCGCATCACCACGCGCCAGACGTTCCAGTTGCACGGCATTCTCAAGCGTGACCTGAAGCGGTCGATTGCCGCGATGAACCACGTGCTGGTCAGCACCATTGCCGCCTGCGGCGACGTGAATCGCAACGTGGTCGCCAGCGCCAATCCGGTGGAGACCCCGGCGCATCGCATCGCCTATCGCTGGGCAGAGCGCCTGTCGGACCATCTCAAGCCGAAGACGCGCGCATATCACGAGATCTGGCTGGACGAAAAGCTGGTTGCCGGCGGCGAGGAAGAGAGCGAGCCGCTGTACGGTCCCACCTATCTGCCGCGCAAGTTCAAGATTGGCATTGCCGTACCGCCCACCAACGATGCGGACGTGTTTGCGCAGGACCTTGGCCTTATCGCCATCATCGAGCATGGCGAACTGCTGGGCTTCAACGTCGCCGTCGGCGGCGGCATGGGCGCAAGCCATGGCGATGCCAGCACCTACCCGCGCCTGGGCAGCGTGATCGGCTTTGTCGAGCCGGAACAATTGCTGCGTACCGCCGAAGCCGTGATCGAAGTGCAACGCGATCATGGCGATCGCGTGGAGCGCAAGCATGCACGCCTGAAGTACACCATCGACCGGATGGGCGTGTCCGCATTCAAGGCGAAGCTGGAACAACGCCTGGGTTTCGCGTTGCAGCCGTCGCGCCCCTATCACTTCGATCACAACGGCGACCGGTACGGCTGGACCGAAGGCGACGACGGCCGCTGGCATCTCACCTTGCAGATCGAATCGGGGCGACTTGCCGATGCGCCGGAAGCACCGCATTTGAGCGGCCTGCGCGCCATCGCCGAGGTGCATCAAGGCGATTTCCGGCTGACCTGCAACCAGAACCTGATCATTGCCAATGTACCGGCGGCGCAGCGCGAACGCATCGATGCGCTGGTGGCCGAGTACAAGCTGGACAGCTACCGCCGGCTGAGCGGCATTCGCCGCCACACGGTCGCCTGCGTCGCCCTGCCGACCTGCGGCTTGGCGATGGCCGAAAGCGAACGCTATCTGCCGCAATTGCTGCCGAAGCTGGAAGCGTTGCTCGAACAACATGGGTTGCGCGACGAGCCGATCCTGTTGCGCCTTTCCGGCTGCCCGAACGGCTGCTCACGCCCGTACCTGGGTGAAATCGCCTTGATCGGCCGCGCCATCGGCCGTTACGACTTGCGCCTGGGCGCGGACTTTGCCGGCCGCCGACTCAATCGCGTCGTGCGTGAAAACATCGACGAAGGCGAGATCCTCGCCGAACTGGACAAGTTGTTCGCCCGCTACGCCGCCGAGCGGAACGAACACGAACGTTTCGGCGACTTCCTCGTGCGCAGCGGCGCGCTCCCCACCGCACGCCACGCCATCGATGCGGAGGTTTTCGCATGACCCTGCCCTCGACCGAACAAGCAGCGCTGGACGCGCGTGCGCGCGACAAGCTGGCCGCCAGGCTGCTTGCGCTCAACGCCGAAGAGCGCGTGGATTGGGCGCTGGAACACCTGCCCGGCCGGCACGTGCTTTCATCCAGCTTCGGCGCCCAGTCGGCGGTGTCACTGCACCTGCTGTCGCAGCGCGTGCCGGACATTCCGGTGATCGTGATCGATACCGGTTATCTGTTCCCCGAAACCTACCGTTTCATCGACGAGCTGACCGAACGCCTTTCGCTCAATCTCCACGTGATCCGCCCTAGCCTTTCGCCCGCCTGGCTGCAGGCGCGCCATGGCGAACTGTGGAATCAGGGGCGTGAAGGGCTTGATCACTACAACCGGCTGGCCAAGGTGGAGCCTATGCAGCAGGCGCTGACCGACCTGGGCGCCGGCACGTGGTTCGCCGGCCTGCGCCGGCAGCAGTCGCTGAGCCGTGCCGCGGCGTCGGTGCTGGACCATCGGCATGGGCGCTGGAAAGTGCACCCCATCGTCGACTGGACCGACCGCGACGTCGGCCTGTATCTGCGCCGCCATGACCTGCCCTATCACCCCTTGTGGGACAAAGGTTATGTCTCCATTGGCGATACGCACACCACACGCCGCTGGGAACCCGGCATGCGTGAAGAGGACACCCGTTTTTTCGGCATCAAGCGCGAATGCGGATTGCACCTGGACGTATGAAAGCGAAGCCCGAGTGGAGATGAGTGAGAAGTGGGAGCAAGCCTGCAGCAAACATCAGCACCCCAGGCTGTTGGAATTCTTCTTTGCCAAGTAATTCGTTGCCCAAGCTCTTAGGTTCGCCACTCTCACTTCTCACTCTTCTCCATTCAGCTCTAAAAAAGACCGCCCCGATAATCTGAGGAAACACCATGAAAGCCCTTGCCGCCGAACTTGCCTCGGCTGAACTCGAAGCGTTGATCGCGCCGCATGGCGGCGTGTTGCGCGAGCTGTATCTTCCGGCCGCCGAAGCCGAGGCACTGAAGCGACGCAGTGCATCGCTGCCACAATGGACGCTCAACCAGCGCCAGCTGTGCGATCTGGAATTGCTGCTCAATGGCGGCTTTTCACCGTTGCAAGGGTTTCTCGGCCGCGCGGACTACGACGGCGTGGTGAACGAGATGCGCTTGGCCGACGGCACGCTGTGGCCGATCCCGATCGTGCTGGACGTGGATGAAGCATTTGCGGCAAAGCTGGGCGAAAACGCGCAGATCAGCCTCAACGACACGCAAGGCACGCCGCTGGCCGTGCTGACGGTGGAGGATGTGTATTTCCCCGACCGCATCGAGGAAGCCCGCCGCGTGTTCGGCACCACCGATCGCACGCACCCTGGCGTGGCCGAATTGCTGGATCGCACCGGCTCGGTCTACCTGGGTGGACGCGTGCAAGGTATCCAGCCGCCGCCGCATTACGACTTCACGTCGCTGCGCCTCAGCCCGCGCGAATTGCGCGACTGGTTCCATCAGCACGGCTGGCATCGCATCGTCGCGTTCCAGACGCGCAACCCGATGCATCGCGCACATCGCGAGTTGACCTTGCGTGCAGCCGAAAAGGTGGGCGCGAAGCTGTTGATCCAACCATCGGTGGGCCGCACCAAACCCGGCGACGTCGATCACTACACGCGCGTGCGCTGCTATCGCGCCTTGCTGGAGCACTATCCGCCGGGCCTGGCCACGCTGGCACTGCTGCCGCTGGCGATGCGCATGGGCGGTCCGCGCGAGGCGCTGTGGCATGCGATCATCCGCAAGAACTACGGCGCCAGCCACTTCATCGTCGGCCGCGACCACGCCGGCCCCGGCAAGGACGCGGAAGGCAAGCCGTTCTACGATCCTTACGCCGCGCAACAACTGCTGGCCAAGCATCAGGACGAACTCGGCATCGAGGTCGTGCCATTTCCGGCGATGGTGTATGCCGCCAATCGCGATACCTATGTGCCGCAGACTGAGGTACGCCCGGACGATGAGGTGCGCGATATTTCCGGCACCGAGTTGCGCCGCCGTTTGCACAACGGCGAGCCGATCCCGGAATGGTTCACCTTCCCGGACGTGGTGAAGATCCTGCGCGAGCGTCATCCCGCCAATGCACGCCAGGGACTGGCGCTGTTCTTTACCGGCCTTTCCGGCTCAGGCAAATCCACCTTGGCGCAAGCGGTGGTGTCGCGGCTGCTGGAAACCAGCAGCCGTCCGGTGACGGTGCTGGATGGCGATGAAGTACGCCGGCATCTGTCGAAGGGCTTGGGATTCTCGCGCGAGGATCGCGACGCCAACATCACGCGCATCGGTTTCGTGGCCAGCGAAGTGGTGCGTCACGGCGGCATCGTAATCTGCGCACCCATCGCGCCCTATGCCAACGCACGCGCCGAAGCGCGGCAACTGGTGGAAGCGCATGGGCGTTTCGTTGAAATCCATGTTTCCACGCCTCTGGAAATCTGCGAAGCGCGCGATCGCAAGGGCCTGTATGCTGCCGCGCGCGCCGGAAAGATCAAGGGCTTTACCGGTATCGACGATCCCTACGAAACGCCGGTAACGCCGGAGCTGCGCATCGATACCAGCCAGGTGTCGGTGAGCGAAGCGGCTGACAAGGTGCTGGAGTGGTTGCAGACGCAAGCGCTGGCATGAGCCATTGAAAACGCCGCTGTGCATGTCGGTTGGGGTGAAGCGCAGTCCAGCCAAACCCCAACATGACATGCAGGTATCTGGAATGGCTGGGGTTCGCGCGCCGCTCACCCCAACCTAGGTTGCTTACTTGCCTGGCGGCTGAGCCGCAGGAGCGGATGGGGCGGCGTTGCCGTTGCTGGCTGCTGGCGCTTTCGGATTCGCGTCGCGCACGATGTAGCCGATCGGTTGCCAACCGGAGGAACCCTTCGCCAGCGACACGGTTTCCACCGCCATCGCCTTGGCGAACTTGGTGGCATAGATCACGTTGAGGTACTGGCCGGCCGGCAGGTCCTTCGGGTTGTCGATCTTGTTGACACCGATCCAGTTGCGCTCCGATTCATTGCCTACGGCACCGCGCAAGCTGGTGATGTACTTGCTCCAGTTGTCCTGTGTGACGCTCTTCTGCATGGTCGGGCTGCTGGCCTTCCACATGGCGTCGGCCTTGCCGGCATCAGCCTGCGCCATCCATTTGCCGGCCGTCGACACTGCCTTGTCCAGATCGAGGTTTTGCGCCATTGCCGTACCCGCGCCCAACAGCATTGCCGAAGCCAAGGCGCTGGACGCCAGGCGCTTGGTTGCGGACGAAACTTTACGTGCCATGAAATTCTCCTGATGAAAACCGTGAATGATCCGCTGGGACACAAGCACCTGCGGCCATGCGTGCAGCGAAGCACGCGCCATGGTGTCACGGTGATCAAGGCCTGCGCCGTCGGCCTGGATTTAAAAACCTGTGCGCCTCTGCTTTCGGACAACGCAGACCCCACCTTTCCGGCACGTACACGGAAAGCGATGCATTTTCTTGCAGGAAAGCTTTTTCGTATCAGGCCGCGCGCGTTACCGGCCGCCGGACGTGGCGGTGCTGCAATGCATTCCACAGCGGCGGAGCGGGCCAATTGGGCTCGGCGTGGCCAGCCACCACGCGGCGCAATTCCGCTTCGTCGATCTGCGGCGCCACCAGCCGGGCAAATTGCGCCACATAGCTGCGCAATACGTGGTCCCGGCGCAGCACCATCCAGCTGGTGCAGATCGGCAGCAGTTTGTCGATGTCGAGCGCGACCAGCTCGCGGTCGGCCGGGGTGACCGCCATTTCGGCGAGGATGCCCACGCCCAGGCCGGCGAGTACGTAGGTCTTGATCAAATCCGCGTCGGCCGAGGTGCAGGCGATGCGCGGAGTCAGTGCTGCGGCGGCAAAGGCCCGCCGCAGCGACGATTCGGGTTGCAGGGAGGATTCGTAGCTGACCAGCGGGTATTCGGCCAGGTCTTCGATGCGCAGCGGCCGGCCCAGCTTGGCCAGCGGGTGTCCCTGCGGCACCACTGCGCGGCGATACCAGCGGAACAACGGCACGGCGATACCGCCCTCCGGCGCCTGGCCGCTGGTGCTGACGATGACCAGGTCCACCTCGCCGCTTTCGAACAGGCCGATGACACGGCCTTCGCCTTGCGGGCGGATGTGCACGCCAAGATCCGGGTACTGCTGCTTGAGGCGCGCGATGGCCTCGGGCAGCACGAAGCGCGCCTGGGTGTGCGTGGTGGCTACCGACAGCTCGCCCTGTGCTTCTTCGCGCAGGTTGGCGGCCAGCGCCCGGATGTTGCGTGCCTCGTGCAGGATGCTGCGCGCCCGCTCCAGCACCTGTCCGCCAGCGGGAGTGACCGCGTCCAGGCTCTTGCCGCGGCGAGTAAATACCTGGAAACCCAGTTCGCCTTCCAGTTGCTTGAGCTGCTTGCTGATGCCGGACTGGGTGGCGTGGACGTTATCGGCGGCGAGGGTGATGTTGAGACCGGCGTCGGCGATGGCGACGATGTAGCGAAGTTGCGTGAGGGTCATGAGATCGGCTCCAGGGTGAATCGTGCGCAGGGGTTAGCTCGACGTTTGTCGAAGTACATCGTGCCGAAGCACATGCAGCTCATGGACCACCCTGAACAGCGTTTCATCACAATCCCCACACCCTTGCCGGTTTGTGTACCAGTCGTCCATCGACCTTAACACAGCGTTATTTGGACGTCTATACATCTATAAGTCTTTTCTGCGTGATGGGCTGAAAACCTATGCCGTCCAGCCATATCTTCCGGCCGAGCAGCCATTTCCTAACGCTCGATGACGGCGTTAGCGTGGCATTTCAATCCTGCATGCCGGATGCGCTCCATGCCGCTTTACCCGCTATATGCCGATCTTCGGGACCGCCACGTGCTGGTGGTGGGCGGCGGGGACGTGGCGGCTCGAAAAACGGCCATGCTGTTGAAAGCCGGTGCTCGCGTCACCGTGGGCGCAGCGGTGCTGGTGCCGGAGTTGCGGGAATGGTTGCAGTTGGAACGAATTACCTGGTGCGCGGGGACTTACCAGCCCGAATGGCTCGATGGCGCATGGCTGGTCATTGCGGCCACGCGTTCACGTCCCCTCAACGCACGTATCGCTGCCGATGGCCATGCCGTGCAGCGATGGGTGAATGTGGTCGACGACGCATCGCTTTCCAGCTTTCAAATACCAGGCGCGCTTGACCGCTCCCCGCTGTTGGCGGCGATCTCCCGCGGCGGTGCGGCGTCCATGCTGGCGCGTCGCCTGCGCGAACGTATCGAGCGCTTGCTCGATCCTGCCGTGGGTTCGCTGTTGCGCCTTGCACAGCGTTATCGCGCGCGCATTCGTGCGCGTTACGGCGATCTTGCTGCGCGCCGGCGCTTATACGAATGGCTGCATGAGGGTACCGTGCATGCATCGCTGCGTGCTGCGCATCCCGTGCAAGCGGAACGACAGCTTGTCGCCGCCCTGGCGCATCGAAAGGAAGCGCAAATTCCCGGCACCGTGGTACTCGTGGGCGCAGGGCCGGGTGACCCGGGCTTGCTCACGTTGCGCGCGTTGCGTGCGCTCAACGAGGCGGATGTGATTCTGCACGACGCACTGATCAGCGCGCCGATCCTCGACCTCGCTCGCCGCGATGCCGAACGTATCGCAGTAGGCAAACGCGGCGGCGCGCTGCATACGCCACAAGCGACGATTCATGCACTATTGCTCGAACATGCGCGTGCAGGAAAGCGCGTGGTGCGCTTGAAAGGCGGCGATCCTTTCGTGTTCGGCCGCGGCGGCGAAGAACTGGCTTTCTTGCGCGAGCACGGCATCGCGTATGAAGTGGTGCCGGGCATTACCGCCGCACTCGCCTGCGCCGCCTACAGCGGCATACCGCTGACGCATCGCGATCATGCGCAATCGGTGCGATTGGTCACCGCGCACTGCCAGCAGTCCTTCAACACGCTGGATTGGTCGGATCTGGCGCGCGAGCGTCAAACGCTGGCGATCTACATGGGCGTCAGCCAGCTCGATGAGCTCACCCTGCAATTGCTCGCACATGGCCGTGCCGCCAACACACCGTTTGCCTTGATCGAGAACGGATCGCTGCCGCAGCAGCGCACCTTGACCGGTACGTTGGGCGTACTGCCGACCCTCGTGGCACGCCATGCGATCAGTGCCCCGGCCTTGCTCGTCCTGGGCGAGGTAGCCGCACAAGCCGAGGCCGCGCATTGGTACGGCGAGCTGCTTGGCGAACCCGTGCACTGTGTTGCGGTACCTCGCTCGCTGGCCGATGCGGCATGACTTTGCTATGCCCAAGCCTTGCCCGAACCGGACAGAGCCCATCCATGCCCATCATGGCGCCGTAAGGGTTTTTTGAGATTTCTTTCGTCTTCCTGAAGCTTGCCCGCCAGCGGCATGAACCTCTACGGACCCCAGCCAGGTGGCTGACAACCGATTCATGTCAGTCACGTTACAGTCCGCATCTCCCCAGATGACAGATCCGGACTTCGATGCCCCTGGTTTCTCCCACGCTGCTATCCAAACGGTCCGTCGCTGTACGCACCCTCCTGGTGCTGGCGATGATGGCGGCGTTCGTCCTGCTGACCGGCCTGCTGGATGGCAACCAGGGGGTAACGGCCTCCCAACTGGTGGCGCATCCGGCGCTCCCGCTGGCCAATGCCATGCCCGGGCTGATGCTGGCCCTGCTGTTGCTGATCCTGACCCGGCGCACCCTGCTCTCCTTCGGCCTTGCCTACCTGGCGCTGGTGGTGGTGTATGGGGTCAATGCCTTGAAGGTGGCCAACCTCGGCACGCCACTGTTGCCGGCCGATTTCCGCATGGTGGACCAGTTGCACAAGGGCGGCCTGCACGTGCTGGGCAGCTACCTGCCGCATAGCCCTTGGCCCTACCTGGCCCTGCTTGGCGGTATCGCGGCCATTGTCACCATGTGGCGCTATGAGCCGCCACTGTTTGCACCGCGCACGGGCGGCCGGCGCGTGGTGGCCGGTACCTTGCTCGGCGCCACGCTGGCGACCCTGCTACTAGGCATGCCGGGCTGGCGCAGCCTGTATAACGGTCACAAATTGTGGATGGAGCCGTGGTCTGCCGCGGCCACCACCACTCATTCCGGCCTGGTCAGCTCGCTGGTGATGTTCCACCTGCAGGATCGGCGCACAAAAGAAAAGGCCGATCCCAACGCTGTAAGCAGCTTGCTGCAGACCACCGGCGACGCATTGCGCGCACGCATGCACACGCCTGTGGGCCGTGACACCACATTGCCCGACATCGTGGTGATCCAGAGCGAGTCGTTCTTCGATCCAAGCATCGTGCATGGCTACGAAAACGCCAAACTCACGCCCAATCTCGACCGCCTGGCTACAGAAGGCATGAGCGGCCCGTTGCACGTACCTACCTACGGCGGCGGCACCATCCGCACCGAATTCGAAGTGCTCACCGGGCTGTCGCTGCGCTATTTCAGCAACATGCAGTTCCCATACCTGCAACTGCACGACAAGGTCGTGCCGAGCATGGTGCGCACCTTGCGCGCGCATGGCTACGAAACGATCGCCATTCACGGCAACGACCCGACCTTCTGGAATCGCAACACGGCGTTCAAGGCGCTGGGTTTTGATCGCTTCGTCTCGCAATCGAGCTTCCCGGCCAACGCGCCGATGGACGGCAAATACATGGCCGACAGCGCGATGACGAACGAGATCATGGCGCAACTGAAGGACTCCGGCCCGCCGCAGTTCCTGTTCGCGATCAGCCTGGAAGCGCATGGACCGTACGACGTGCCGCCGAAAGAACCCGCCGCGCGCGACGCCATGCCGGTACCGGCCGCGGTCAGCGCCAAGGACAAGGTTGAAGTACAAACCTACCTGTACCACATGCAGCATGCAGATGCCGAATTGGGCCGCCTGGCTGACATGCTCGCCAAGCGCAGCCGTCCCACTTTGCTGTTGTTCTATGGCGATCACCTGCCGGGTCTCAGCGAGGCATTCCGCGCTACCGGCTTCGTCGACGGCCAGGGCATGCTGTCGCAGACCGGTACCTGGCTGCTGGTCGATCCGCGCAATCCGGGGCAGCCGCAGCGTATCGACATGGCATCGTGGATGTTGCCCGGCATGCTGCTGGAACGCGCCGGGATTCACGACGATGCCTATTTCGCACTGACGCAAGTGCTTGCACCCTCGCTCGCCAGGCTCACCTACGCCCCGGGCGCCACGCCGCCCACGCTGGATGCGCAACAACAACTGTTCGACAAAGACATGGCCAGCGTTGCCGTGCTGCGTATGAAAGGCAAGCTGGACAAGCTGCTGCCGGCCAGCCTGCTCCCCGCCAACACGGCCGTGGCCAAACAGGACAACGAGCAGGGCCTGCCGGGTTCCGTGGCCATCGGCATGCACCACTGAGGGCGATGCTCGAGGCGCGCTGCGTTTAGAGCATCCGCCTTATTGCGCCACGCCTTGCTGCAATGAGCGGCGTGCCATTGGGCACGCCCTTAGACGGGACGAGCGATATTCCCGCACCCTTCCATCAAATGCTGATCGCCGCTCGCCGCTGCTGCCGCCGGTGATGAATGATCAGTGCGGCCGCCAGCAGCAGCACGGTGACGATGAAAATGCTCGCGCCGAGATTGCCGCCGCGCATGCCGCTGGCAAAACCCGCCGGCAACTGGCCGCCGTCGTCCTCGATATTGAAAGCCGCCATGCCGGTGTAGTGCATGCCGCACACGGCCACCCCCATCACCAGCGCGCTGCCGATCATCTGTATGCGGCCACGCAGGTTAAAGGCCAACCACAGAGCAACCACGGAAGCGACGATGGCAATCAGCAAGGAAGCGGCGACCAGGTTCATGTTGTAAGTGGTGTACGCAGCCATCATCACCGCAGCCATGCCCAGATAGTGCATGCCGGTGACGCCCAGGCCCATGCAGATTCCCGCCGCGGCGAGCTTGGCCCAACTGAAGGCCCCGCTGCTCGCAATGAACAGGCCCAGCGAACATGCCGCGAAACCGATGACGGCAGACAGTGCCGTCAGCACCGGGTCGTAACTCACCGGCATGCCCATGTCGCAAGCAAGCATGGCGATGAAATGCATGGCCCAGATACCTCCCACGCCCATCGCCGCGCCCGCCGCGAGCACCGCCATCAGGCGCTGCCGCATGGTTCGCGCCAGCGGAATGGCAACCGCCAGCTGCAAGGCAGTGAACGATCCGAGCACGGATACCGCGTACGAAAGCAGAACCAGCAACGTGTTGTAGTGCTGATGCCCAGGCATGACTTCCCCCTCCGGTTGCGTGTCTACAGTCAGTGATGCGCGTGACGGGCAGTCCTTGCGCAGGGCTTGCCTGCATCGTCCCGACGTGTGTTGCGTGTTGTATTGCCGTACTAGGTGATCAGCAACGAATGCGTGCATGCCGCTCCCTCGCTCACGACCCTTCTGTCTGCATCCGAAGCGCATACCCTCCACATGCGCCTCAATGCGAAACCTCCAGCACGCAATCACCTTGGCCATGGCTGCTGCTGCGGCAATGCAGGTGGCGCACGAACACACTCTGCGGTGAGGATGACTCGCCCAGCATGCCTTCGAGATAACCGCTGAAAAACCGACAGCCCGACTGTCCGCCGGGCGGACACAGCGGGCAATTCTGGAGATGGAAATGACGTTCGCGTACATCGGTCGCCACCAGCGCGCGCAGCGCGGGCATGGCGATGCGCTTGATCGCATCGGCCAGGCCCAGCTTGCCGCCCATGGCGTAGTCGCGCTTGTAAACCCAGGCACCGGTGCGCCGGCCGGCCAGCAGCAGCGAAGCCTCGCGCGCATCGGCTGCCACCTCATGTTCCAGTGCAAGCAGCCACGGAAAAATCTTGGGATAGTCACGCGCCAGCTGCGGCAGCATGCTTTCGACCTTGCCCACGTCCGGCCCGATGTGCCGGATCGAGGGCGGTGCCGGACTACTTGCCGTCGCTTCGGCAACGCGTGGCGCCGGCGATGGCGCGGCAGCGCCTGGCGCGAGCAAAGTTGCCTCGAAGCTCAGCACGCGATGGTGCGTGGCCAGCATTTCTTCCAGGCCAAGCTGGCGCTCCGGTTCGCCGCGCACCACCATTGCCAGCCACGCGCCCTGTTTGTCCTGATAGACCCTCTGGCGCAACAACGTGAATCCGCTGGCGATCACCACGCGGCCCAATTCGACAAGCAATCCTTCCCGGCGATCCGACAGGATGTGTATTTCCAGCTCGATCATCGAATGCAGCTCCCCCTGTTCCATCGATGCTGGCAAACGAATGGTGAAATTTACGACGAGCGCCCATCCCAGCAAGTGTGATCGAACACCCAAAACCTGATGCGCACGAAGCAATCGCTACCCGTTTTCGGCATGACGGGCCGCCGTACATCATCGATGCATGCGAACGATCGCCGCGCATAAAAAGAAAGCCCCGCTCGCGCGGGGCTTTCTGCTTTCACTCGCCAGGGGCGATGGACGATCAGAAGTCCATGCCACCCATGCCGCCCATGCCGCCGCCGGGTGCGCCATGGTTGTGCTCTTCCTTCTTCGGCAGCTCGGCCACCATCGCTTCGGTGGTGATCGCCAGGCCGGCAACCGACGAGGCGTACTGCAGCGCCGAACGAGTGACCTTGGTCGGATCCAGGATGCCGAACTCGACCATGTCGCCGAACTCGCCATTGGCGGCGTTGTAGCCGTAATTGCCCTTGCCTTCCTTGACCTGGTTGACGATCACGGACGGCTCGGCGCCAGCGTTGGCCACGATCTCGCGCAGCGGCGCTTCCAACGCACGCCGGGTGATGGCGATGCCGAGGTTCTGGTCTTCGTTGTCGCCCTTCAGGTTGTCGATGGCACTGAGCGCGCGGATCAGCGCCACGCCACCACCAGGCACCACGCCTTCTTCAACGGCTGCGCGCGTGGCGTGCAGGGCGTCTTCGACGCGAGCCTTCTTTTCCTTCATTTCGACTTCGGTGGCAGCACCGAC
Organism: Dyella sp.; assembly: GCF_036746095.1. Classification (NCBI taxonomy): domain Bacteria; kingdom Pseudomonadati; phylum Pseudomonadota; class Gammaproteobacteria; order Lysobacterales; family Rhodanobacteraceae; genus Dyella; species Dyella sp. The sequence goes on along the minus strand of NZ_DAIOEU010000019.1, from coordinate 729 downwards.
CTTGATCACGGCCACGCCGCCGGCCAGCTTGGCCACGCGTTCCTGCAGCTTCTCGCGGTCGTAGTCGGAGGTGGTCTCTTCGATCTGTGCCTTGATCTGCTTGATGCGGGCCTGGATCTTCTCGGCTTCGCCGGCACCGTCGATGATGGTGGTGTTTTCCTTGGTCACCACGATCTTCTTGGCGCGGCCCAGATCCTGCACAGTGGCCTTCTCAAGTTGCAGGCCGACTTCTTCGGAGATGACCTGGCCGTTGGTGAGGATGGCCATGTCTTCCAGCATTGCCTTGCGGCGGTCACCGAAGCCCGGCGCTTTCACGGCGGCAACCTTGACGATGCCGCGGATGGTGTTGACCACCAGGGTGGCCAGCGCTTCGCCTTCCACTTCCTCGGCCACGATCAGCAACGGCTTGCCGGCCTTGGCGACGCCTTCCAGCACCGGCAGCAGCTCGCGCACGTTGGAGATCTTCTTGTCGTACAGCAGGATGAACGGGTCTTCCAGCTCGACCTGCTGGCTCTGCTGGTTGTTGATGAAGTACGGCGAAAGGTAGCCGCGATCGAACTGCATGCCCTCGACCACGTCCAGCTCGTTCTCCAGGCCCGAGCCTTCTTCCACCGTGATCACGCCTTCCTTGCCGACCTTCTTCATCGCGGTGGCGATGATGTCGCCGATGGCGACGTCGGAGTTGGCGGAGATGGTGCCGACCTGGGCGATGGCCTTGTCGTCAGCGGT
>NZ_DAIOEU010000018.1:46331-72503 GCF_036746095.1 Dyella sp. | reverse complement strand
ATTTCCATCGTCGAAGTATACGGTCAAGCATCTAGTGTTAACACGCCCTAGCACACAAATCTTAGGTTCCACTTAGTTTGTTTAGGCAAATACTGCATGATGTTTGCCATTCTCAGCGCGCCGGTAAAATCATTACCCCCTCTCCATGAATGCATGATATTCACGACCTCATCACAGTATTCGCATCATCTTAAATGGACCAACGGTAAGGGGCTTGTGGCAGCAGGATGCTGTCATTGTCGAGGCGTAGTTTTTACGGCAAGACTGGGGCATGACCGTTGCGCTTGGATGCTGACGCGTTGACATGGCGTATATACGCCACCGGACGTCGTGCGTTGTCGAGGGAAAAGTTCGACTGCCGGTCGTGTGCAAACACGGGTGTCACCGCTGACGCAAAGCAAAGGCGCAGTGTCTGGTGAGAATGGATGACGCTGCATTACCCGTCGTAAACGCGTCACGTTCTAGAGCCCATTATGGAAAACGCCGACTCGGACCACGCGCTGCTCGGTTCCACGCAAACCGATCTCACTCTTCTCATCCTGGACCTTGGCGGCCACATCATCGCCTGCCATCAAACCCACTTGCTGTTCGGCGAACGGCAGGCGCGTGAACTGCTCGGCAAGCATTACTCCAGCATTTATGCCCTCTCCATTGGCGCGGACTTGCTTGAACTGGCGCTCAAGGCGGATCTCACCGGCCAACAGGCACGGATTGAAGCATGGATTCCCGGCAAGCACGGCCGCCGCACCCGCCTGGAAATATCCGTGCATGTACTGAAAGGGCACCAAGCGCACGCCCATGGCTTTGCCATGGTCCTACGCGACCTGCACCTGAACCGCCTCACCCATGATCGGCTGCGCGAATGCGAGCGCCGCCTGCGCCTGTTCATGCAGGGCACGCCGGAACATGCCATCTGCATGCTGGACACGCACGGTATGGTGCTTGACTGGAATCCCGGTGCACGGCGCATCACCGGTTTTGCGGCGGACGACATCGTCGGCTGTCCCTTCTCCACATTTTTTCCGGACCCGTTCGGCGAACCGTCCCTTTGCGCCCAACTGCTGCAGTCGGCAGCAGCGGAAAATCCCGTCAAAGCAGAATGCGAACTGATGCATGCCAATGGCTCGCGTTTTCCCGCCGAAGTCGAGGTGCAGGCGATCCATGAGAGCGACGGCTCGCTGATCGGCTTCGCCGCGCTTATTCACGACTGCACGCAACAGGCGCTGTTGGAAAACCGTTTGCGCGAGGCACGAGGGCGACTGGTGCATGCGCAGAAGATTGAAGCCGTCGGCCGCCTCACCGGCGGCATCACGCACGATTTCAACAATGCCTTGCAGGGCATCATCGGCTCACTGGAACTCGGATCAGTCAGCCTGGATCAGGGCAGCACGGTGCAAGCCAGGCATCACATGCTGGCCTCGCTGCACACCGCCATGCATGCCGGCCGGCTCACCCAACGCCTGCTGTCGCTATTGCGCCGGCACAACGCTCCCAGCCAACTTATCAACGTGGCCAAAGTGCTGCGATCCATGCGCGAACTGCTCGGCCGAACGCTTGGCGACGACATCACGCTGGACGTGGCGGATGCGGACGAACTGCCCTTGCTGGCGTGCGATGGCGATCAATTGGAAAGCGCACTGGTCAATCTGGCCGTCAACTCGCGTGATGCCATGGACGGGCATGGCCACGTGCAGATACGTTGCAGGTTATGCACGCAGCACGACACCGACGTTCGCATCGCGCTTGGGCCTGCGCATAGCACCTACGTCGAGATCGCCGTCGCCGACGACGGTCCCGGCATGAGCGAGGACGTCCTGCAACGCGCCCTCGAACCCTTCTTCACCACCAAGCCGGAAGGACACGGCACCGGCCTTGGCCTGTCGATGGTCTACGACTTCGTGGAGCAATACCACGGCGCCGTGGACATCCGCAGCATTCCCGGCGGCGGCACCTGCGTGTTGCTCTACTTGCCTTGCGACAGCGCCAACGCCATGGAAACGGCATCCTTGCGCAGCGAAAACCCCGCGCCGGATCTGCATGGCTTTCGCATTCTGGTGGCGGAGGACAACGAAACCGTCCGCCGCGCCGTCGCCACGCGCTTGCGGCAACTGGGTGGCGAGGTTGCCGAAGCGGCTTCCGGCAACGAGGCGCTATCGCTGCTTGCCAGCGACGTCCCGTGGGATCTGCTTTTATCGGATATCGACCTGCCCGTCGTCGACGGCCATGAGCTTTGCTCGCGGGCGCGAAAACGCTTGCCCGATCTTCGCGTGATCCTGATGACCGGCTACGCCGATTCGGAATGGCTGGAAGACAACGAGCTGGGCGATGCCACCGAGGCCCTGCTCAAGCCGTTCGACATGGGCGACCTGCTGGCCAAGGCGCACTCGCTGCTGCAACCGGCAGACTGAACCTCTGCGTCGTCCTTTGTTCCAGGCTTTGTGAAAAGCTGAACGCGTTCGCCACCGGCCCGGCGCAAACGCGTCGCCGAGATAACACATGCCGCTCCAAACGAAACCTCTGCAAATCGCCTATACGCGGCGTGAAGAAATGCCGGTTTTTTTAACGGGCTCTTCCATGCCAAGCAGTCGATCCGGTGCATGCAAAGCACGCGCAACGACATAGCCATCACGCATAAAGCCTTGCTTGCGGGGCTTTAGCAAAAACATGCTCGCGATTTGACACCGCGCATGACCTATCGCACACATAAACATGACAACGCACATTCATGAATGTGCAGAATTGCCTGACAATCCCTGTCGCATTGCACACACAACGAACACGTACCCGTAGCGACAATTGCGCAACGAATCCACGCTGAGCACATCCTTTTATGTCTTCACGTATGCAAGCTTCGTTATCGCCACGGGAAGCGCCGCTGATCGACCTATCCGAGCCGCGCGATCCGATCCCGTCACCTCATTTTCATATCCATGCACATGCCGAAAGAGCCGTCCGTAGCGGGGAGACTCGCTGGAGCGCCATATTCCACGTCTGATTTATAGGAGCGCTTACTAGTCAAAGCGTCGCCGCATATATCACCTGGCTCATCGCGAAGGAAAGCAGGGGCTTCGCGCCACATTCAAACTGTCTGTAGTTGGGAGAACCGATGAGTTACCGCGCGCTTATTTCTTGCGTCATCGCCATGCTTTCTGCTGCAGTCGCATTGATATTCCTCTACCACCACGCCGAATCGATCGGGCTGGTGGATAAACCGAGCGAACGCAAGCGGCATGTGGGCAACATTCCCCTTATCGGCGGACTTTCCGCCTTGTTCGGCGTTATCGCCGGCATGTGCTTCGAAGGCGAGTCCCTCCTGTTCACCAATGCGCTGCTTGGCACCGGTGCCGTGCTTGCGCTGACCGGCGCCCTGGACGACCGCTTCGATCTCAGCGTGCGCAGCCGGTTGCTGGTCCAGACCGCGGCCGTGCTCACCATGATCTATTGCACGCACACCTACATCCACACGCTTGGCCATCTGTTCGGCTACAACCTGGAACTGGGTGCGTTCGGCATTCCGTTGACGCTGCTCTCGGTGATCGGCCTGCTCAATGCGTTCAACATGATGGATGGCATCGACGGCCTGGCCGGCATGCTGACGCTGGTGAGCATCGGCGCCATCACCGTATACCAGGGCATTTCGCAGTGGCACAGCATCATTCTGTTGCTGTTGCTTGCGGCGGCCCTGCTGCCCGATCTGGCCGCCAACCTGGATCTGCTCGGACGCAAGGTTTTCCTGGGCGATGCGGGCAGCATGATGATCGGCTATTTCCTGGCGTGGACGCTGATCCATCTCAGCCAGCAGGCGCAGCCGCACCTGTCGACGGTGGACGTGCTGTGGTGCGTCGCGCTCCCCGTGCTGGACACTTTGCAGGTGATGGTGCGCCGTATTCGGGAAGGCAAATCGCCGTTCAAGCCGGATCGTGGCCACATCCATCACATCATGATGAATGCCGGTTTCAGCGCGCACACCACGCTGGTGATGCTGGTGGGCCTGGCGATGACGCTGGTGTACGTCGGCACGTGGACGCGCCATCTCACGCATGGCAGCAACCTGCTTGCGTTCAGCTCGGTCACCGCGATCTACGTGGTATTGCTGGGCCGCGTCTACCGTGCGCAGCAGGCCAGCAAGGCGATGGTTGCCACGGGCCGGTTGATCGGCGCCTCGCAAACCCTGTCGCTAGCCACCCCCCCGCAACCTACACCGGTAGGCCCGTATCAGGCTCCGGAAAACGAAGGAGAGCGTCCACAAACCATGGAATCCTCGCAATAGCGGGGATTTGAATGTGGTCACCATCATCTCGTCCGCATCGCCGACATCAACTGGGAGACATGCGAGTGGTCGCCATGGAGCGAGCAAACATCAACATCGGGACGCAACAACATGCTGTGTCAGCACAGCGCGCCGAAGGCGGTCCTGGAATGCACCGTACCAGCGAGGCAGCCCCCGTAAGCGTAGTCATCCCGTGCTATCGCTGCGCACACACCATTGGTGACGCGGTCGCTTCGGTCGCCGCGCAGGCCGCCCGTCCTGCCGAAGTGCTGCTGATCGATGATGGCAGCGGTGACGACACACTGCAGCGTCTGCAAGAGATTGCGCAGAGCCACCCCCCTGGCTGGATCAAAGTCATTGCCTTGCCACGCAATGCCGGCCCCGCCGCGGCGCGCAATGCTGGTTGGTCGCGCGCCACGCAGCCGTGGATTGCCTTTCTCGATGCGGACGATACGTGGCATCCCCAAAAGCTCAAGCTGCAAATGGAAGCGCTGGCGAACGATCCGAGCATCGCCCTGATCGCTCATCCCATGAATATGCAGCCCCGCTGGGCGGAGCCGCCTCCCCTCAACTATCCGGCCGTGGTGCAGGCAGTCCCGCGCCATTTGCTGATGCTGCGCAACGCATTTCAGACCCCATCGATAGTGCTGCGCCGCGACTTGCCATTCCGCTTCGATGAAACACGCAAGCGTGCGGAAGATTTCATGCTTTGGGCGCAGATTCTGCTGTCCGGTTACCGCTGCGCAAGGATCAACCAGGTGCTGGCTTCCCTGCACAAGCCACCGTTTGGCGCCAGTGGACTAAGCGCCGACTTGAAGGCCATGTACACGGCTGCCATCGACGTTCGCCGCAGTCTGCACCGGGCCGGTTTGCTGGGCTGGTGGCAATGGCAACTGGTCGAAGTACTTGCTTGGGTCCGTTATCTGCGGCGGCGCCTGCTGACCTTTACCCGCAACCATTCGGGCGCTTTGCCCACCCACCATCGTGCTTGAGCCTTGAAGGAGAGGAACGTGGTCAATACAGGTCGCAATACAGACCCGGCCAACAACTTGCAAACCACGCAACGGGACGCCACTGCAGGTGTGTCCATGCACATGAGCGAAACGGCGCCGGTCAGCGTGATCGTGCCTTGTTTCCGTGCTGCGGCCACGGTCGCCGACTCGGTTGCATCGGTCGCCGCGCAAACATTGCTTCCCGCCGAAGTGGTCTTGGTGGACGACGGCAGCGACGACAACACGCTGGAAGAACTTCGCCGCATCGAGCGCAGCTATCCGCAGGGATGGATCAAGGTCGTCGTCTTGCCGCGCAACGGCGGACTGCCGGTGGCGCGCAACCGTGGCTGGGATCACGCCACCCAACCGTGGGTGGCGTTCCTGGACGCGGATGACACCTGGCATCCGCCGAAGTTACAGATGCAGATGGAGGCATTGGCGGCCGATCCGAAGATCATGCTGATCTCGCATGACATGAATGTGCAGTCACGCTCTGATCCCGCGCCAAAGCTTAAGCATCCCGTGAAGGTCCACATATTCAAACACCCGGTTCTGACGGTGCTGATATCGCGTCGGCCCTTCCCGGCTGCTTCGATGATGGTGCGCCGAGATGTGCCCTTCCGCTTCGACGAAAAACGGCGGCGCTGCGAAGATTTCATGTTCTGGTCGGAGATACTGCTGCGCGGCCATCGCTGTGCTCGGATCAACCAGGTACTGGCTTCCTGGCACAAGGCCCCGTTCGGGGCGGGCGGCCTCAGTGGCGACCTAGTTGCCATGCAGCAAGGTGTGGTGGACGTACTCAGGACACTGCACCAACAAGGTCTGTTGCGCTGGTGGCAGTGGCGGCTCGCCGATGCCATCGGCTTCGTCCGCTACATAAGGCGGCACGTGATCACCTTCATGCGCCGCCGCCAGAACCTGCAGCTTGCCGAGCGCAGTGCGTGATGAGTTCCGTTACTCCCTACGTCGAATATTCCAACAGGTCGAACATCTCGACCAATGCACGGCACGTGCTGAGCATGCTGCTGATCCTGGCAGCGTGCCTGTTCGTGGACCTGGTGGTGGGCACGCGCGGTATCGACGTGGGGAGCGACACCCGTGAATACGCCTACTCTTATCATGAATTTCTTGGCGGCTCAGCGCATACGCGCTACGAACCGGGTTTTGTGCTGGTCACCCGCCTGATAAGCGCGCTGGGTGCAAGCCTGCAGATGTATCAATGCGTGCTGTTCGCCCTGCTGCTGCTCATGGCCGTGCTGGCATCCCGCCGGTATTTCGACTATCTCGGCGGCACGCGTGGCCACCTCACCTTTCTTAGCGCGAGCCTGATGTTCCTGCTGGTGTCGCCCATGTTCGTCAATGCCTCCATCAATGCCGTGCGACAGGGCTTGGCATCGCTACCAGTATTCATTGCGCTGATGGCGTTTCAACAGCGGCAATGGCGGGCCTTCTTCATCTATGGAGCGATCGGCACCTGCTTTCATTATTCCGCGCTGGTCTATCTCGCCTTCGCGCCACTGCTTCTGCTCAATCTCAAACTATTGAGGATCGCCGCCATCATCGGCTTTGTTGCGTACTGCAGCGGCCTCACCATGATGGTCGTACGCGCGGCACTTCCCCTTGTCTACGACGCCGTCATGGACTACGAGCTTGGTTCCAAATACAAATCGGGCGTTCGCATCGATTTTGCCGTGTTTTCGATCTTCTGGTACGTGCTGCCGTTCATGGCATCGGGGCTGGTGCGCAAGCCTTACAACACACGCATCAAGGACAGTGCGACCGTCTACCTGGTCATGCTGATGCCATTCTTCATGCTCGGCTGGGGCAATTTTTCCAACCGTTATCTATTTTCCGCCTATTTGGCGATATCGCTCATGATGGCCGGCATTTTCTTCCACAGCCGCCTGTCCATGCTTCGTAATCCCATTCTCCTGCGCGTCGGACTCATCGCGTCCTGCGCGGTCTTCTATTACTACGTATCCAATCAGGTTCTCGTATGAATGCATCGCTGCAATGTGAGGACGTATCCGTTGCCATGGGCCAAAAAATCCAGATCAATGCCTCGCCCAACGATAACGTATGGGATTTCTCGCCACTTGCCAGCTACGGGCAGGGCCTGGCGGCGATCGATCCGGTGTCGATCGCCGACATCCTGCGCAACGGCTTTGTCTACGAACCGCACACCATCTACAAAGACGTGAAAATCGCCGCGACCGGTTTCGACCCGTCGCAGGACATGTTCGACAATCCCCGCTTTCACTACCTTTACCAACCCGTTCTCGCCTCGCCGCGTCCGCCTCTCGATGCCATTCACAACGGCAAGCTGCTGGAGACCTATCACAGCCTGCTATGCGAGGCGGTGGTGCACACGACGGCCGGCATGCGCGCACCGTGGCTCTTGCAGAGCGGCGGCAAGGATTCCACCTCCATGGCGATTGCCCTGGCCGACGTGCGTCCCGACACCACCTGCATTACTTATCTTGGTGGCAGAGAAGAGAACGAGGTCGCCTCGGCGCGCTTCGTTGCGCACAAGCTCGGCTTGCGCCATGAAACCCTGGTGTGCGATCCGGGCCGCGCCTATGATCGCTACCTCGCCATGCTGCCACGCATGCCGTTGCTCACGGCCGACTTTGCAACCTTGTCGTACGTGGACCTGGCCACCGAAATAAGCCTGCGGCAAGGCGACGGCATGATCGATGCGCTGGGTTCGGATCAATATTTCGGCGTTCCCCTGCATTGGCCGGACCGTGTCCTGGCTATGCTCGCCCGTAGCATGCCCGTGCCGCAATCGCTGTTCAATTGGAGCATGGTACGCAGGAACTTCAAGCTTTGCGTCGTGCTGGCCACCTTGCAGATGAATGAATTCGAGCGCTTTTTCCCCGGCTCGCGCTTCAGCGACACCGAAGTGGATGCATTGCTTGGCCGCCCGCTTGCATCGTTGTCCCGCCGCCGCGTGGACGTCTTCAAGCCCGATCTCGCCGTGGCGGGTTCCGCCGAAGCCGTGCGCCGCCTTTCGCTGGTGATCGGCGAGTCCGCCCATCTGGCCAAGGGCATGTATTCGGCCACGGCAACGTCGCTGCGGCTGGCCTATCCCTATGCCGACCCTCAGTTCCGCGACTGGGTTTTCAAGGATGTTCCGGACGAACTGCTGATCGGTCAGGGCGGCATGAACAAGGTACTGATGCGCCAATACATCGACCAGCACTTCCACAACCTGCCTTACGTGAAGACCAAAGGTTGCTTCCGCTTCGACGTGCGCGGCCTGGCACGGCAACGCTTCGACCAGGTCTACGATTTCGCGCAGCAGACGCAGGCGCTGCTACCGGGCGCGCCGCGCTGGCTGGAAACGCATCGCGACCGCCTGGGCAACAAATACTTCGCCTCCAAGTTCTACCTGCTCGCCATGGTGCTGCCCTGGTTGTACAGCCGCGTGCGGCATGCATCTCCCGTCGATGATTTTCACAGCGCCGAGGCCGTTGCATCATGAAGCAACCGACCGGGCCGCTGGGAACATGCAAGCGATGCGGACGAACAACCGTCTGCACCACACGGCCCCGGTGATCCCATGAGGCCCAGCACGATCCCGCAACTACCATCCAGTTCCCGCCGGGCAAGGATCCAGATCGATGCCTCGCCCTACCAGCGCAGCGTGGATTTTTCGCCACTGGATGAACTCCCGCCCGGCAGCGCTGCGCTGGACCTGGTATCGATCGCCGATCTGTTGCGCAACAGCTTCGTATATCCGCCCCACTCCATCTATCGGGACGTAAAAGTTGCCTTTTCGGGATTCGATCCCGCGACGGACCTGCACGGCCATCCGGTGTTCCGTTTTCCGTTCCGCGCCACGCATGCCGCGTCGCAGCCGGGCGCCCGCGAAGCAACCGGCGCGGCGCTGACGCAAACCTATCACCGCTTGCTATGCGATGCGGCAAGACAATCGCTTGCCGGCATCCGCGCGCCATGGCTGATGCAAAGCGGCGGCAAGGATTCCACCTCGATGGCTATCGCACTTGCCGAAGTGCGACCTGACACTACCTGTCTTACCTATCTGGGCGGCACCGAAGAAAACGAAGTGTCATCGGCGCGCTTCGTTGCCCGGAAACTCGGCTTGCGGCACGAAATACTGGTGTGCGATCCCGGTCGCGCGTACGACCGCTACCTGGCGATGCTGCCACGCATGCCCTTGTTGACCGCCGATTTCGCGGCGCTGTCCTATGCGGACCTTGCTACCGAGGTGCGCCGGTTCGGCGGCGACGGCATCGTCGATGCGCTTGGATCGGATCACTATTTCGGCGGCCCGCTGCACTGCAAGGACCATGTACTGCGGATGCTTTCGCGCAACGTTCGCCTGCCTTCAGGCCTGTTCCGCCTGCCGCTGATCAAGAACAACTTCGCACTCTGCTTCGCGCTTGCCACCTTGCAGATGGACCGGTTCGAACGGTTGCTTCCCGGCTCGCGCTTCAGCGACGCGGAAGTGGATGAGCTGTACGGATGGAACATTTCGGCACGCTCGCGCCAACGCCTGGACATGTTCCGCGCGGAAATTGCCGCCGCCACATCGGCTGACGATGAGCACGTCATCGCGTTCACGCTGCTCGAAGCACCCGCCATGGGCAAGGGCATGTACGCGGCCAAGGCCATGTCGCTGCGCGTGGTGTATCCGTACTGCAACGCGCGACTGCGCGACTGGATCCTGCACCAGGTGCCACGCGACCAACTGATCGGCCCGGGTGGCGTCAACAAACTGCTGATCCGCCGGCACATCGCCGGGCGTTTCGGTGAATTGCCGTACGTAAGGACCAAGGGCTCCTTCCGTTTCGATCTGCGTGGACTGGCCAGGCAGCGCTTCGATCAGGTTTACGCCTTTGCGCAGCAGACGCGCGCCATCCTGCCCGGGGTACCCCGCTGGCTGGAAACCCATCGGCGCCTGTTCGACAACAAGTTTTTTGCTTCGAAGTTTTATCTGCTCGCGGTCACGCTGCCGTGGCTGGCAACCCGCAGCAACCTGCATCCGCCTGATCGAAGGGCGGCCACGCCACGAACCACCCTGACACCATGACGCACACCATCGATCGTCCTCGTACTCGCATGCCGCGCCACCGCTTCATGCCTGCCATATGGCTGGGCTTGCCGTTGATCGCCCTGTACGCGGGGAGTACCTCCAGTTACGCAGCCACCACCAATACCGTGATCAACGTGCGCGACAAGGGCGCCAAAGGCGATGGTGTACACGATGACACGCTCGCGATCCAGTCCGCCATCGACAGCCTGCCAGCAAGGGGCGGCACGGTGCTGGTGCCGAAGGGCACGTACATGATCGATGCGATGCGCTCGATCAACCTGCGTTCCAACATGGTGTTGCAGCTCGCTCCCGATGCAACCATCGCCGCACTCTCCAACGGTTCGAAGCGGTCGTACATGATCAAGGTATGGAACGTCAGCAACGTGAGCATCACTGGGGGCAATATCGTCGGCGAACGCAATGGGCATACCGGCGTGGGTGGCGAGTGGGGCTTCGGCATCGATATCCAGGCAGCCAAGCACGTACGCGTTACGAATGTGCATATTTCCGATTGCTGGGGCGATGGCATGTGGATCGGTGCGCTCGGCCCGGATGGTCATGCGACGCCTTCGACTGACGTGGTCGTCGATAACGTCGTGTCCACCGGCAACCGTCGCCAGGGGCTTTCGATTGGCCCCGTCGACGGTGTGACCATCACCCACTCCACCTTCAGCAACACTCACGGCACCATGCCGCAGGCTGGCATCGATATCGAGCCTCAAGCGCAGGGTCATGCCAGCAACATCACTATCGACGACTGCACCGTTGCCGACAATCGCGGCAGCGGGCTGGAAATTCACGACAACGTCAGCAACGTCACCGTGAAGAACTCCAGCTTCACCAACAACTACGGTTATGGCGTATTGACGGTGGACACAGCGACGCAGGTCTCCATCGGCAATAACCGCATTACCGGCAACGGCCTGGCCGGGCTCTCCATCAACGGCAAGAGCAGCTATGTAAAGGCCGACGGCAATACGCTGGGCAACAACAGTGCACGCTATCCGATGAAGCAGAACACGCCGCTGGCCAGGAACACCAACTTCATGCAAGGCCGGCAGCTGGAGGTGAAAGACTCCACTCACCAGATCACCACGTCAAGCAACACATTTATGCCACAGACGGATTGGCATTGATGGAGGAACAGGGATGGGCGATGGATATCGCAAGAGCGGGATGTGGCGGCCGAGACACATGGTCGCCCTGCCCATTTTTTTCCCACTTCATATTCACATGTCCGCGCCACGCCATACAACTTGCCATAAATCCGTCACGGCATGCATGCGCGCCAAGAACAAAACCTGCACGATCCATGCACACCGCAACCAGCACCCTTGCTCAACAAACAATCGTTGTGAATGCAGGAGGGCGAGAAGCGTAACGACCTTCGAGGTTGCCCTTCGCTCCATCACCTGCCCTGATTTTTTCATGCTTCTCATGTGCGTTCATCCCTGCCGCTCCTTTGCACGACCACAACACGGACGCAGTCTATGAAATTGATCTTTTTTGCCAATACCGACTGGTACCTCTATAACTTCTGCATGTCCACCGCCATGCAACTTCGCAGGCAAGGACATGAAGTAGTGATGCTCTCCCCGCCCGGACCGTTCGGCGAGCGCTTCGCCGCGCACGGCTTCCGCTGGATCCAGCTGGCCATGGATCGTGCCAGCCTCAACCCACTGCGCGAGGCGGCCACGCTGAGCCGGCTGATGTCGATATTTCGCCAGGAACAACCCGATCTGCTGCACAACTACACGATGAAGTGCGTTGTGTACGGCGCACTCGTGGCGCGGCTTGCGCGAGTGCCCGCCGTGGTCAACGCCGTCGCCGGCATGGGCTATGTGTTCACCAGCGATGCGCTGAAAGCGCGCCTGTTGCGCCCGCTCGTGAAAATGCTGATGCGCATGACCTTGAGCGACCATCGCTCGCTGCTTATCTTGCAGAACCCCGACGACGTAAAGTCGTTCACCGATGCGGGCTTGATATTGCCGGAAAGAATCCGCCTGATCCGCGGCACCGGCGTGGATACCATCATGTTCCGGCCGGCCTCGCCACCGCTGCACGCACAAGGCCGCCTGCGCGTGCTGCTCGCCGCGCGTCTGTTGTGGGAAAAAGGCATCCGCGAATTTGCCGAGGCTGCCGCGCTGTTGCGTCAATGGGGCCATGACGTGGAATGCCTGCTCGCCGGCTCGCCTGATCCTGGCAACCCGCATTCGGTGCCGGAAGAGCAGGTTCGCCAATGGGTGGATGCAGGACTGATCCGCTGGCTGGGCCACGTGGACGACATGCCAGGCCTGCTCAACACCGTGCACGTGATGGCGCTGCCGAGTTACTACCGTGAAGGCGTCCCGAAGTCATTGCTTGAAGGCGCGGCGTGCGGATTGGCGCTGATCACCACGAACCGGCCTGGATGCCGCGAAGTAGTGAGTAAGGACGGTGTCGATGGTCTGCACACGGAAACGCAAAACGCCATGTCGCTGGCCAAATGCATCGCGCGCCTGGATAACGACCGCGGTTTGCTGGCGCAGCTGGGTCAACGTGCGCGACAGAAGGTGCTGCGTGAATTCGACGAACGCGCCGTCATCCAGAAGACTATCGACGTGTACGGGGAATTGACGGTCCCCTACGCGGGCGCCACAGCATCGCGCTCGGCTTCCTAGTGCGCACGCCATCCTGGCGATGTGCATGCGCCGTGGATGAGACGTACTACATACAGGGACGTGAGGAAAAACACGTTGCGTGCCTACGTTCCGTTTACGTCTGCACGACGAGTTTGCAGGCCTAATGGAAACTGTCGCCAGGCTGTCAGCCCTGCGCGGGATGGAGGGCACGCAAATTCGCACGACCTGGACACATGGTTAATGGCGTCACCACGTCGTCGCATCGAGGTGCTTGGAGCGACGTCTCTCTGACCTGAACTGGAAATCTACGGATGAAGGTGCTCGTTTGCGGCGGGGCTGGATACATCGGATCGCACATGGTGCGCTGCCTGCATTCCTATCGGCATGAAGCGGTCGTTTACGACAACTTGTCGACTGGACATCGCGAAGCAGTGGTGAATGCACCATTGATCGTCGGCGACATTCGGGACGCCAATACCCTTCGCATGACATTTGGCGAACATCGCTTTGATGCGGTGATTCACCTATGCGCGCACTCGCTGGTCGGCGAATCGATGGCCAAGCCTTATGAGTACTATCAGAACAACGTCAGTGGCACCTTGTGCCTGCTCAATGCGATGCACGAGGCCCGCGTCGACAAGCTGGTGTTCTCGTCCACCGCCGCTGTGTTCGGCTCACCCAACGCGCCGCTTATCGATGAAGAACATGCCGCCAGCCCGATCAATCCGTATGGCGCAAGCAAGTGGATGGTGGAGCGCATCCTGGCCGATGCGGCGCCTGCGTACGGCCTGCGCTCTGTATCGTTGCGCTACTTCAATGCCGCCGGCGCCGATCCGTCGGGAGAGATCGGCGAATCGCACGATCCGGAGACCCATCTCATTCCGAATATTTTGCGCTCGGTGCTGGGGCACGGCGCGTCGCTGAAAGTCTTCGGCGACGACTATCCCACCAAGGACGGCACCTGCGTGCGCGATTACGTTCATGTCAATGATCTGGCCCAGGCGCATCTCAACGCGATCGGCTTTCTGGACAATCACGCCGGCGCACACTGTTTCAATCTTGGCAGCAGCAGCGGCTTCAGCGTAATGGAGGTGATCGAAGCGGCCCGTCGCGTGACTGGGACGGAGATCGCCTTTGAGCGTGCCGCGCGTCGCGCCGGCGACCCGCCCGTACTGGTGGCATCCAACGCGAAAGCGCGCGCGCATCTGGGCTGGACGCCGGCGATGACCAACATCGACGACATCATAAGAAGCGCCTGGCGCTGGCATTGCCAGGCGCGCTATTGACTGCGGTCAACGGCGGCAAACGGGCCAGGAAGGTAAGCAAACAAAACCCATAACCGGCGTCATTCAATGAAATTTATCTTCTTCGCCAACACTACCTGGTATCTCTACAATTTTCGGCTTTCCACGGTCATGCGCCTGCTTGCGGACGGACACGAAGTAGTGATGGTTTCGCCGCCGGGGAAATTTGGCAAGCGCCTGGTTGCGCATGGATGCCGCTGGATACCGCTGACGATGGATCGGGCCAGCCTCAATCCGCTTCGCGAGCTGGTCACCCTCAGCCGGCTTGTCGGCGTACTTCGCCGTGAGCGCCCTGACATCGTGCACAGCTTCACCTTGAAGTGCGCCATCTACGGCAGCATCGCCGCACGCTTCGCGCGTGTTCCGGCCGTGGTCAACGCCGTATCGGGCATGGGCTATGTTTTCACCAGCGATGCCCTCAAAGCCCGCATGCTACGTCCCCTCGTCAAGAGCCTTCTACGTCTAGGGCTGCATAATGACCGTTCGATTCTGGTGCTGCAGAACCACGACGACGCGATAGCGTTTTCGCAATCAGGCTTGGCCACGCCGGAAAAAATCCGTGTCATCCTCGGCTCGGGCGTCAACACCTTCCGCTTCCATCCGTCCAACCGTACCACCCATCGCTACGAGCGCCTGCGCGTACTGCTCGCAGCCCGCTTGCTGGAAGAAAAAGGCATACGGGAATTCATCGAGGCAGCGGCGATCTTGCGCAAGCAGGATCGCGATATCGAATTCCTGCTGGCCGGTTCGCCCGACCCGGGCAATCCGCATTCGATCTCGCGCACGGAACTGCGGCGCTGGACGGAGGCCGGGCTGGTGCATTGCCTGGGGCACGTCAACGACATGCCGGCACTGCTCGGCAGCGTGCACGTGCTGGTCCTGCCCAGCTATTACCGCGAAGGCGTGCCGAAATCCTTGATCGAAGGCGCCGCCACCGGCCTGGCGCTGATCACCACCGACCGGCCAGGCTGCCGCGAAGTGGTGACGCAGCACGGCGTGGACGGTTTACGGGTGAAGCCGCGCAATGCACAGGCGCTCGCAGCATGCATCGCACAACTGGACGATGACCGCGACTGGCTGGCGCAGCTGGGTGAACGTGCTCGCGAACAGGCACTGAAGAAATTCGACGAACGCCTTGTGATACAGCAGACGCTTGAGGTGTACGCCGAATTGTTGCACCCGGACAGCGCCCCGACCGAAGCGATGCGGACGGCGCCTTGATCCGGCGTGCGCAATCCCTCCACGCTTTGTGCACCATCTCGTGGCGCGACCCCAACATTGTCGACGCTATGCTGCATTGCGCGACGATGCACGCCCTGCCATTCGCATTGCCGTCCGAAGGTTCTTGCAGTCACATACGACGTCCATGCGGCAGCGTCAGTCATGCCGATTGCAAAGGCACTGCGCGCGGTATCGGCCCATTCTCCGCTGCTGTTCCCGTTGGCGCAGAGAGGTGACCGCATGCGCTTTACCGCCATCAACAACCAGGGCCTTGTATGAATGCACCACGCACGGAACATCGCGCGCGCGCCACTGCAGCCGTGAAGATCCAGATCAACACATCTCCGGCCTCAGGCGAGATCGATTTCAGCCCGCTCGCCAGGCACGAGCGCAGCCTCGAGACGATCGATCGCGTGTCGGTGGCCGACATACTGCGCAACGCCTTCGTGTATCCACCGCATACCATTTATTCGGACGTAAAGATTGCCGCGACAGGCTTTGACCCTGCGCAAGACATGTACGCCCATCCGCGCTTTCATTTTGCCTACCACACTGCCAGGGCGAGTACGCGCCCGCGCCCGGAGGACGTGGAAGACGAAGTACTGATCGACACGTATCATCGCCTGCTTTGCCAGGCGATCAAGCACGCCACAGGCGGCATGCGCGCACCTTGGCTGCTGCAGAGCGGCGGCAAGGATTCCACCTCCATGGCGATTGCACTGGCCGAAGCGCGGCCGGACACCACCTGTCTCACTTACCTGGGCGGCAAGGAGGAAGACGAAGTCGCTTCGGCAAGCTTTGTGGCGCAGCACCTGGGGCTGAAGCATGAAGTGCTGGTGTGCGATCCGGGCCGCGCGTACGACCGCTATCTGGCGATGCTCCCTCGACTGCCGCTGCTGTGCGCCGATTTCGCCGCGCTTTCCTATGCGGACCTGGCCACGGAAATAGCGCGCCACCAGGGCGACGGCATCATCGATGCGCAATGCGCGGATCAGTATTTCGGGGTCCCGTTGCGACGGCAGGATCGTATCGTGGCGATGCTCGCACGTGGCCTGCGCTTGCCGCAGGGCCTGTTCAAGCTGGCCAGCAGCAACTTCCCGCTTTGCGTCGTGCTCGCCACGTTGCAGATGAATCGTTTCGAACGGTACTTCCCCGGCTCGCGCTTCAGCGATACGGAAGTGGACGCCCTGTTCGGCGACAGCCTCGCGGTGCAATCACGCCGGCGCATGCTGGTCTTCCAGGATGACATCGATGCCGTCAGCACACCTGAAGCGCTGCGCAGGTTGGCTGTGGCGATCGGAGAATCGTCCAACCTGGGTAAGGGCATGTATGCCGCGCGCGCCATGTCGTTGCGCTTGGCCTACCCTTACGCTGATCCGCAATTCCGTGATTGGATCTTTCACCAGGTGCCGGACGATCGGCTGATCGGTCCCGGAGGCGTGAGCAAGGTGCTGATGCGGCAATATATTGCCGAGTGTTTCGAACAGCTTCCGTACGTGAAAGCCAAAGGCAGCTTCCGCTTCGATCTGTGTGGGCTGGCCAAGCTGCGGTTCGACCAGGTGTATGCCTATGCCGAAGAAGTGAAAGGCCTGCTGCCCGGCGCCACGCGATGGCTGGAGACGCATCGAAAATTGATGGAGAACAAATACTTCGCATCCAAGTTTTATCTGCTTGCCGTTGTGCTGCCCTGGTTGTTGAGTCATACGAGCGCCCATGCCAATCGATGGGCTGGCCATGTACCAAACCGATCTGCAGAGAGGGAACGCATGCCATGATCAGTCACTCCCAGCTCAACCCAGTACCCATTTCCAGCTTTGGCTACGATATCCAGGGCGGCATCCCCTCGCCGATCGTCAACGTGCGCGAGATGGGTGCCAAAGGTGACGGCAGGACGGACGATACCGCCGCATTCCAGGCTGCCGTGGACGCCGTGCCGCTCATCGGCGGGACGCTCGTCGTGCCGCGCGGCGACTATCGGATAAACGTCGAGCGGTCGATCACCCTGCATTCGAACATGCTGTTGCTGATGGATCCGGCCGCGACGCTGGCCGCCATCCCTACCAAAAATCCCCTCCACCGGTTAATCAGAGTGTGGTTTGCCTCCAACGTGCGCATTGTCGGCGGCCGCCTCGTCGGCGAACGGCGTCTGCATGTCACGGAACCCGACGCGCCCGAAGGGAAAGACGAACAGGGCTTCGGTATCAGCATCCAGAGTTCGCACAATATCGTCGTCAGCGATGTGCATATCTCCGATTTCTGGGGTGACGGCATTTGGCTAGGCGCCTTCGGAGCGGAAAGGGACGAATATTGGGACGAGCTGCCGGAGTACGGGAATCATCCAAAGCAGCTGCAGTCAACCAACGTGTTGATCAACCACGTGGTATGCACTCACAACCGCCGCCAGGGGCTTTCGATGGGGCCGGCGGAAAACATTACGATCATGAATTCCACTTTCGCCTTTGCCGGTCCGGGCTTCGACTATCCGCAAGATGGCACCCCTCCGATGGCGGGTATCGATATCGAGCCGGCGCTGCAGGGCGTCGTGCGCAACGTCACCTTCAGCCATTGCACCTTCATGCGCAACCGCGGCACAGGCCTGGAAATCCATGGCAACGTGCTGGGTGTTTCGGCGCACGACTGCCTATGCAGCGACAATTTCGGCCATGGCTTTCTGGTGCGAGAACTGACCGGGGAGAAAGAAGTCATCGGGCTTACCTTTTCCAACAATATCGTCAGCCGCAACGGCCTGGTAGGCATGATGGTCCTTGATCAGACCGATAGCGTACTGCTTGCCGGCAACACCTTCATGGGCAATGGCTTCCGCTATCCGATACCGGCGGATGAAAACATCCATGCCGAATGGTCTTCGTGGCCATGGCGCAACGTTCCCATTCCACCTGGCATCATCGACATCGATGGTGAGCCCGATCCGGAAAGGTCGAGAGAGCCGGACCTGCTTGTTGAGAGAACCGCCACCAACGTGAGATTCAGAAACAATACCTACACCAATAGCGGCAACAACGATCCTGTAGATGAGGAGTGGGGCGATCCGATTGGTAGGCCCTGATACCACTTCACGCAGCCCGACAACTCCACTCGTTCCGTTCCGAACATGCTCGGTTGCGCAGTGTTAACCCAAATGACACTGGCCTAAACGTGCCGCTGCGCGCACTCCTTTCCCTGCTTTCAGGGAATCTTTGCCTGCAAATTCAATCTGCCAGTTTGTCATTCCGATGAAGGTGCATTGCTGTCCGGGGAAAATAAAGTTCTTCAGAAATGCGCGGGCATAGCACCCCGCATAGAAAATTTTCCATGGAAATTCAGTGCCATCAACTCGTTTTAGCGTTCCCGTAAGAACGGCGAAAAATTTCCCCAGGCAGCAGTGGGCGAAGACCGCACTGACTACTCGCTTCGACACGCCATGTGACGTCTGGATTTGCGTGATTCGCGGCAGCAGGGCCCGCCATTCATGCATTGCTTCACACGCAACTTCATCGCCGCAGACGACTCAGCCCAGCATGCCTGCGCAAGCAAAACGACCTGAAATCACTTGCTCGCGCGCATTGCGCGCACTTCTTCAGCACACGTACATATAAGTACTACAAAACGTTGCAAGCTCAAGTTAGCGCCCAATACTGTGAACGAATGCCGCATTTCACATTTGCATGTAGTACGTGAATGATTGATCTTACGTGCACATTTCGCAAGCAAGAGGCTTTTACGTGTTGAAAAAAAGTTATTTGGTGCATAACACATCGAAGGAAATCATCTCGCAGGGAAATTCATCCACACCACGTCGCTTCCGTTCCACACGCCTTAAACGGCTCGCTGGCATCACCGCTTCGCTAGCGCTCTTTGCGGCAGCACTTCCGACGTTTGCCGCCACCACCCAATGGTGGAACCCGACACCATCCATCACGTACGGCTCCACGTCGCTCGACGTCACCCGCTTTGGCGCCGTCGGCAATGGCGCGATGGATGACACTGCGGCTTTCCAGGCCGCGATCAATGCATTGCCGTCCAGTGGCGGCACGATCATCGTGCCGGATGGCACCTACATGATCGACACAACCAAGGGCATCAATCTGCGCTCCAACATGCGCTTGGCGATGCACTCCAACGCTTATCTGAAGTCCATTCCAAACAGCGCCGACTTCGCTTCGGTAGTGAAGGCATGGAACGTCAGCAACGTTGAAATTGTCGGCGGCCACATCCTCGGCGAACGCACTCAGCATGCTCCTTCGGCGAATGACATCAGTGAAGTGAAAGTGCACTACGGCATCAGCATCCAGGAAGCAAACACCGTCTACGTGCACAACATCCAGGTTGCCGATTGCTATGGCGATGGCGTTCTGGTGGGCACCACCTTTGGCTGGAGAGCCTTTACCCTCCCGTGGGGCATCACGCTGAACCACGTAACGGTCACCAACAGCGCTCGCCAGGGCCTTAGCATTACCGCCGCTGATCAAGTGTATGTCTTGAACAGCAGTTTCACCGGCTCCCACGGCATGATTCCAAACGCAGGCATCGACCTCGAGCCGGCGAGATTGGGCCCGCTCAAGCATGTACGCTTGGAAAATAACGTACTGTCGAACAACCAAGGGAATGGTCTGGAGATACACGACAACTTATCCGGCGTGGTAGTAACCGGCAACACTGCCGAGAACAACCAGGGAAATGGCGTATTCGCGCGTGGCCCGAATAACTTGACCATTACCAACAACATGCTCAGCCAGAACTACCAGTTCGGCGTGTATATCGACGATGGCACCAATAGTGTGCAGCTGCACGATAACACCATTAACTACAATGGTGACGCCTGGTTCATTGCGCATGGAAAGTCCATCTTCACGCCTGGAACCGCGCCTCGCGACATTTTCATTTCGACTAACGCTATTGGCGTGACGCAGTACAACAACACCATCACCAAGCAGTAAGCATGAATGCTCCCGCCGAAGCGGGTAACGCGGACAGAGCACAAGGACGTGCTCGGCTTTGCCGAACAAGGAGGCATGACACAGCCACTTCAACGAGCATGGAACCAGCGCACCCCCAGATACATCAGCAGCAGCGAAGCGATTTCGCCGATCACCGTGGTGCATGCCGCGCCAACCACGTGATACCGGGGGATCAAGACCACATCCAGCGCTACGATGAGGAGGGCGACAATGCCCATCACCAGCACGCGGTAGCGCATGTGCGTCTCGTTGAGAAGTGCATTGCACATCACCGTGGAAAGAAAACGTACCGGCACGCATACGGCCAGAATCATCAGCACGCCCGCCACAGGACGATATTTCTCTCCAAAAATAATCGGCACTAGCCAAGGTGATGTCGCCGCCAGCAGTGCGCCTACCAACACGCCGGATGCAAGCATCCCGATGCAACCGTGGCGATACACTCTCCAGAATTTTTCCGGATCGTGCACTGCCCACCGATGCAGCATGGAGCTCAGGAATTTCTGGTAGATCGTGGTGGGGATCAGGTAGATCGCCATCATCACGCCCAGCGCAATGCCGAAGATGCCAGCCTGCGCATTGCCGCCAAGGTACTTCAGCAGCACAGTACTGATCGAAAGAAAGATCGGATACAGCGATGCCTCCATGCCGTAGGCCCAGGACTTCGACCATAGTGTCGCCATGCTTGGCACGGGTCCGGTGACCGGCTGCCATGGACCATGCCCATGCAGTTGCATGTCCCCACGCATCATCGTTTTCAACTTCGGCCACGCCAGCATGGCCATGAGAACAGACGTGGCACTGAACCCCACCGCTGCCACGCGCCCGTCCGCACTGGGCACCAGCCACAGCAACAAAGCCACCAGGGCGCGGCCGCCCGGCGTGATCAACTGCCACCAGGCCAATGATTGATGACGCTCCTCCAACCGGAGCTGGCTGCTGATCAAGCTGACCGCCAGCACGCCGAACACCACCGGCAGCAGCAACAACAGCAAGCGCCTTGCATCCGGTGGCGCGCCGATAAACGACCACAGCACTACCACCGCCAGACTGATCAAGGTGGTGAGAATGATGAAACGCAGCGAAGGCTCCAGCCAGCGATTGGCCTGCCAGCCCTCCACGCCATATACCTGTAGCCAATAATTCGACAAGCCGAAGCCGGACAACGGCGCGACGATGGTGATGGTGGCCAGCGACGAAGCAAACAGGCCGTAACCGGATGGTCCCAGCTTGCGCGCCAGCAAGGCCTGCGTAACAAAGGCCAGGACCGCCCCCAATGCAGTGGCGATCCACAACATCGAAATGGCGCCTAGTGCGCGACGCCATCCTTGTGGCATGCGATTGAGAAAAGGAATGGAAGGGACCGAAGTGTTCACGTTGTGGCAACCGATTTTGCTTCCCATGGGAAGGCATTAGAAGCAACGGGGTTCCGCGCTCTCGTCATTCCGGCGCAGGCTGGCACACGAGGGCACATGGACGTGCTCGGCTTTGGGAAGCACGGAATCCAGTTTAAATACGTTGTGCGAAGCACTCAAAACCCATATGTCGTGTGCTGTGCACATCTTGTTCAACTGGGTTCCGGCCTACGCCGGAATGACAAGTGAGGGTAATCCAAGCGGCGAAGTGCCCTCTCCGAAGACAGGGCACAGGAACAGCGCGACGCCAACCAACCACTAAACCTTCGCCGACGGATAAGCGTAATACGCATACGCGTAGTAACCCGCCGCACGCTTCTCCACCAAGTTGAAGATGGCGCCCTTGATCATCACGCCATTTTGTTCGAGGCGCTGCTTGGTCAGTGCGATTTCACGGATCTGGTTGACACCGAAACGCACCACCAGCAGGCTGGTGCCGGCATGATGACCGATCACGGCTGCATCGGTCACCGCCAGTACTGGTGGCGTGTCGACGATGATCAGGTCATAGCGTGGTCGCAGCGTATCGAGCAGCGAGCTGAAGTTGGCGTGCATCAGCAATTCCGACGGATTCGGCGGGATCTTGCCGCGCGGAATGAACATCAACTGGCCCACCCCTTCCACCGGGCGCAGTACGTCGCTGATCTGCGCCTGGCCTGCGATCAGTTCGGACAAGCCGTTATCCGGCCGGCTGCCCAGCATGCGATGCAACAGGCCCTTGCGCATATCCGCATCGATCAGCAGCACGCGTTGGCCGGCCTGCGCCATCACCACGGCGAGGTTGGATGCCACGAAGCTCTTGCCGGCGCCGGGACTCGGGCTGGAAATCATCAGCACATTGTTCTTCGCTTCCAGGCGCGCGAAATGCAGGCTGGTGCGCAAGCCGCGCATCGCCTCCGTGGCAAGGTCGGCCGGCGCACTCAAAGCCAGCACGTGCCTGCCATTGGTGCGCGGATGCTGTTGGCGAGTGAACACTTTGCGCTGCGTATCGCTCAGTGGGATGGACACATACACCGGCAGCCCAAGCCGTTCGATCTCCACCGGATCTTCCACGCCGCGCGTCAGCAATTGGCGCAGGAAGACATACGACAGCGCTGCCATCAATCCAAGCAGCAAACCGCCGGGGATCACCCACATCGGCCGCGGCCACCACGGTTTGGCCAGGTTCACCGCCGGTTGATCGATCACGCGCACGTTGCCTACGGTGCCGGCACGCGCGATATCCAGTTGCTGCGCCTGGTTGAGCAGGTTGGTATAAGTCTGGCTGCTTACCTGCACGTCGCGATTGAGCTTGAGAAGTTCCTGCTGCGTGTTGGGTAGCATGCCGATCTTGTGCTGCAGCGCGCCCTTCTCGCCTTCCAGCTCGTTGATCTGCTTCTCCACTGCCCGGTATTGGGGGTGCTCCGGCGTGTACTGCCGCTGCACTTCGGCCATCTGCAAATGCAATTGCTCAAGTGCGGTGTCGATCGATACGTTCTGGTTCAACAGCGACTGCGTCTGCATGTTGAGGTCGACCGAACGCTCCTTGAGCTGGAACGCGTTCAACGCCTGGCTTGCGCGTTCCAGCTCCTGTTTCACTTTCGGCAGTTGTTCACGCACGAACTGAAGACTGTTGGCCGCCTCGGCGGCACTGCGGTCTACGTTCTGGCGCACATACAAACTGGTGACCTGATCGAGCAGGTTGGTGGCCAGCATCGGGTCGGAGTCGTTGTAAGTGATCCCGATGATGCCCGAGTCCTTGCCTTCCTCCGCCGCCACGATAGCTTTTTGCAACCCGGCGATCGTGTCCATGTGCGAATGCCTGACCACCACGAAGCGCGTACCCGGATTGGCCCGCAAGCTTTGCACCTCCATGGTGACGCCATTGCTGCTCACGGTCTGACCGGGGCGGCCATTGAGGATTACGTTGCCGTGCGAATCCTTCAACGTATACGTGCCATTGTCACCGGCGATCAGTGACAGTTTTTGATCGAGCATGGACGCAGGAACTTCCAGCTGCTGCACGTCCAGTTGCGATCCGCCCCAGTCATAACGGCTCAACCCGAACGGCGGCGAAGCCAGCTCACCGGGATGGCTGGCGACGAACTGGCGCGCCAGATAGGCGCCGAAAACAGGAAACCGCTTGGGACCTGCGCTGATATCCAGCTTGAGGTTTTCGATCGCCTGCCCGACCACCTTGCGAGAAGTAAGCAGTTGGACTTCGGTCGTTGCCTGCGAGGTGGAAATGCCGAGCGTCTCGGAGAGGTCACTCATGCCCGGCAAAGTCGGCGCCTTCTGTTCGACCTGCACCGAGGCGCTGGCCTGGTACACGGGCGTGGCCAGCATGGTGTAGAGCACACTGATCAGCAGGAACACCAGGGTGATGGCGCCGATCAGCCATTTGTTATCCGATAGCGTCCCCAGCAGCGCCTTCAGATCGACATCTTCATCACGTGTCGCAAAGGTTTGTTTGGTGGTCATATGCCACTCCTAACAACAAGAATAATTCCCGAAAAAATCGGACGATCTTCGTTACAGATACTTCAACCAGCTATCGACTCCACGCTCGATCATGGCATGGACATGCTCGAACACCTGTTGCGACCGACGGTATGGATCTGGGATATCGCCCGCTTCGCGCCACTTGTCGAGCAGAAACAACTTCCCGCTCGCTTCCGGTGCAAGCCGCGCCGCCGCCCCGAGATGCTCCCGCTCCATCGCCAGCACCAGATCGGCCTCGCGCAGCATGTCCGCATTGAGCTGGCGCGCGCGGTGCTCGGCAGCATCGATGCCGTGCGCCTTCAGCACCCGCATGGCGTTGTCATCCATGGGATAGCCCACCATCGCCTTCAGGCCCGCGCTGCGAACCTGGATGCCCCGGTGACGTAGCTTGTCGCGGAACAGAAATTCCGCCGCAGGGCTTCGACAAATGTTCCCCACGCAAATAACCAAAATGTTCTTGAACACGTATAACGGCGCTCTCCCCGCATGCATGAGCGTAAAGATTCGTCTTCATGGGCGCCGGGCCTCATAAGCTTCGATGAAGGCCAAGAACCACACGGAACAACAGCCGGACTTCAGATGACGACAAGAATGCACGAGGTTTCAGCCTTTCATCAAAAGAACACATAGTCAGACCGATGCATCTTCATCTTCACACCTTGCCGCCACATTGATGTGCGGTCGCCCAATATCATCATGATGCCCATGTCGATAGCGGGTGAACTTATTAATCCAACGTAGCCAAGGTATATACCCTTTTGCGTCAAATCCGTATGGATTTTCCCCAACGAATTCGCAACGCAAACACTACGTGCACACATGTGACGAAAAAAACGCACTACCGTCAACACTTCGTTGACGCAGCCGCGACGACTTCACAAGCTTAATTAATGCAGATATTCCGGCAAAAAGTTATTGCGAAGCCGTCATTCAAGCGATTGCACGCAATCTGCGCTTCGGCGCCAACACCATACATTGCGGGGTGAACATGAAAGCATCATTGGGTTTGATAGCTATGACGGCAGCCGTCGCTCTATCCGGATGCGCAGCCATTCCTGGACAACACATGTCGATGACCGGGAAAGAAGATGGACAGATTCAAATGGTGCAGATCACACCAGAGTGGCTTGCAAGCCAACCCACCGCTGCGCCACAGACCATCCCACAGGAATTGTTGAGTTATCAACCAGAGGCGTATCGCATCGGCGCAGGCGACATGCTTTACATTACGGTGTGGGATCACCCGGAACTGACGGCGCCGGCCGGTTCGCAGCAACAGACCAGCGCAAACAGCCGCCTGGTGCGTTCGGACGGCACGCTCTACTACCCCTACGCCGGCACCGTCAAAGCTGCTGGCATGACGATTGATGAACTGCGCCAGGCACTTACAGCCAAGCTCACCAAGTACGTGCCCAATCCGCAGGTCGACGTCGCCGTAACCAGTTATGGCAGCCAGCTCATCACCTTGCAGGGCGCCTTCAACAAGACCGAGCCGCAGCAATCCACCTCCATTCCCTTGACGCTTGCGCAAGCGATCGGCACGGCAGGTATCGACCTCAATCATGCGGACTTGTCAGATCTGGTGCTCACGCGCGACGGGCGTGATTTCCACCTCGATTTGAACACGCTGAGCCAGGCCACCGAACAGCGCATTTATCTCAAGCCTGGCGATCGCCTGTATCTTGCCTACAACGACAATAAAGAGATTTACATGCTGGGAGAAGTGCTGCGTCCGCAGGCCATCTCATTCCGAACGGATGACCTGACGCTCACCCAGGCACTGGGACGCGCCGGCGGCTTGGACCCGGTCACATCCAGCAGCAAATCGGTCTACGTGATTCGCGGTGT
>NZ_DAIOEU010000018.1:0-46320 GCF_036746095.1 Dyella sp. | reverse complement strand
CGCGCATCGGCCCGCAACCGTCTACCACCTCAACGCCCGTTCCCCTGCCTCCTTTGCACTGGCCGACAACTTCCATGTGCAAGCCGGCGACGTGGTTTGGGTAGGCGCGGCGGCGATCACCCAGTGGGGCCGCTTCCTCAACCAGCTAGTGCCGCTAGGCAACCTGGTGGGTA
Organism: Dyella sp.; assembly: GCF_036746095.1. NCBI lineage: Bacteria > Pseudomonadati > Pseudomonadota > Gammaproteobacteria > Lysobacterales > Rhodanobacteraceae > Dyella > Dyella sp. Next base: position 46,147 of record NZ_DAIOEU010000018.1, on the reverse strand, counting down.
GCGCCGCACTCGCACACGGCAACAATGGCAGCGGCCTTTGACCGCTGGCCTTCTTCCTCTTTGTCTACCTTGCTTAGGCGTCGTAGGATCGACGCCTTTTTTTCGGCCGCTATCTAGAGCGAATCTGCCGCAAAAACTGAAACCGCAGGTGTTGCGGAAACATTTCGCCGTCATCATCCCGTGACGACGGCACCCGCATCGACGAGAAGCCTCAGGACATGCCTATCCCTAAAATCATCCATTTCAAGGTACCGCGCCATATCACCGACAGCCAGCAAGCGGTCATCGATACCGCCAGGAAATTTCATCCTGACTGGCAGATCATGATTTGGCAGGACCCTGTCCAACCCGATGGATTCAAGCTCGCCAGATATTGGGAAGAGGCAAGAAGCGGCGCGCAAGTAGCCGACTTGATTCGCATCGAGGTCCTGTGGAAATACGGCGGCGTGTACCTCGATTCCGACCTGATCGTGCACAGGCCGCTGGACGAACTCGCGGAAGCCTGCGGCTTCTTCATCGCCAGCGAAGATGGGCAAGTTTTGACGAACGCCGCCTTTGGATCGACGGTGGGACATCCTGCGCTGGCCGACATGATTGACGAGCTGGACCGTCATCCGCCGGACTGGTCGCTTCCACCCAACGTCACGACAGGTCCATGCTTCTTCACCCGCATACTTGAGACGCGCAAGGACATCACGGTGCTTCCGCGAGAAACGTTCTACCCCTACAACTGGAACGAAAAGCCCACACCACCTCACCCTTTCAGCTATGGCACCCATCTTTGGGAAGGCTCATGGATAAAGAAATGGGTCAAGCTCATCATCGGGCTTGGTCTGCACAGGTATCTGATGGCGCTCAGTTCGCCGTCGGTGCTGAGCCTTGAATGCAAGCGATGGCTGCATTCAAGGGAATGGGCGCTCAAGAGGCTATCGGTCAGAACGCCCGCCTATTCCATGTCCGACAAGCTGGCCACCAAGACCGTCCATGGGCACAGCATCGTTCTATCCGGGCAGGATCTCTCAGTGACGCCGGCGATGGCGCAGCGAGGGTATGGCAAACTTCGCGAAGAACTCTTCATCAAACGAGTCTTGCGTGGCGGCGACTACTTTGTTGATGTGGGTGCCAACGTAGGCACATTCAGCCTTCTTGCCGCCTCCCTGGTCGGTCCCTTCGGCCGCGTGTACGCCTACGAACCCAATCCGCTTGCGGCAGACTTGCTTAGAAGCTCGGCAACGATGAACGTGATGCACGAGCAATTGGTCGTATCCAACATGACCATCGGCGAACGGGCCGGCAGTGCCGTTACCATGCCTGCGTCCGTCGCCACGTTGGCAACCGAGTTCCCATACGACCTTCCCATCAAATTCCTGAAAATCGACGTCGGAGGAAGCGAAGCCTCCGTGCTGCGTGGCGCAGAACGCCTGCTCAGCCGTCAATGCGTCGATTACGTGATGATCGAGGCCATCAAGCAACTATCCGGCAAATCATGGCTGCTTTTGCTGGATGCCTTGCAGAAAGTTTGCGCGTATGGATATCGAGCTTATTACTTGGGCCGCAACGGCCACCCTATTCCCATTGAACTTGCTGCCGTCCTGAATACTGGGAAAAACACGCCCACCAGTAGCCTGGTTCTGATGAATCGGTGGGCTGCCGCCAGGCATTCGTGAAAGCTGAGGCGCTGACGTCATTCCGGCGAAGGCCGGAATTCATATCGAATGCCAAGCGCAGGGTCAAGATTAAGGCAACATAGTTGAACACCGCGCAAGATCAGAAATGGCTTCCGGCTTTCGACGTAATGACGATTCGCCTTGAATTCACCATAATTCTCGATTTTCGTGGGGAATCAAAAGCGTTGTCACTGGCATGGCTCGGAACTGGTAGAACTGCTGGCGGGCGCAGTGGAACTACTGGCGGGACAACTTAGAATTAAATTGAGCGAAGGTTCGATCTTGGTCATCACCGGGATCGGATCATGCTGCAGATCGTCAACCACGGAGTTGAAAATGGGAGCGCAATTCTGTGCGTCGTAGGCATACGTGCGTCCAGGATAGAAAGCAAAATAGGCTATGCCAGCGACGGCAGGCTGGTTGGCGCCATACGCGGTATTGAGTCCAGATTGGACTGCCGGCCTGAACTGCGTACGCAACATGGGATCCTGGCAAGTAGTGATGTTGTTGCTAAAGGCAGGAAAGACCGGCACTACCTTTTTCAACATGTTCCCCCAATCCTTATATTCCGTGGCCTGGACTGCCGGGTCCGTGGAGTATTGGTCAACAAATACAATATCCTGAGCGTTCGGACTCACGGAATTTTTGATATCTTCAGGAGCCACCGGGTAAAGGGTGTTGGCGGTGATGACCGGACGGTCAGTGGAGTCAGGATCGCCGCTGCGCAACCGTTGATACACCAGTTGTTGGTATTGCCAGCAAATAGTTGTTCCATTGTTGACGCCCTTATTCGAAGGTTCGTCGAACGTGTAGTAACCCACCACGTAATCGGCATTCTGCTTGCCGAAGGCGGCAACGCCATCGAGCAACTGGGCAGTGTCTGCGGGCAGCACGCCATTTGCAGCATCGCTGCAAACCTGCGTCGGGTTGGCTGCCCAATTGGAACTGACGTGCGGATGTATCTTCAGCACGTACTTGAAGCGCGAAAACAGCGGATCGGCTTTCAGGGTCGGTAGCAATTTCTGAAATGCGGCTGCATCCCAACCGTCAAGCGAAAGCACATTGATCCCAGCCTCTCTCAACTGGAGTAGCTGTTGCCGCATGGTTGGATCGCTGGTGTCGGTGTCGGAAACCCCCATGTCATACAGAAAGCGCATCGGTCCACTGCGTTGCAAGCCCTGGCCGGCCGCCATCACCGGAAACGACGCCACGCATAAACAAAATAGCAAAGAGGATAGTCGCATTGATCTTCTCCCTCGTTGACGGCGGCTTTGGTCAATTATCCAGATCCAGCGCATAAACCGTACAACCATATCCGGTGGTTACCACGGTCGGGTCGACATATACCGTGATGCTTCTTCCCGTCGTGTAGGCGGTAACCAACGTCGCATAGAGCATTTTCGCGCCATCAATACTGACTCTTGAAACGCCTACAACCACCGCGCCCCGTGTATTGGTTGAATTGCCATTCGTGCACATGGCTGGAGCATTGGTGAGCGCAAAGCTGAAAGTGCCATCACCTCCCGCTTCAATTTCAGCCACAGTTCCTGTCGTGATGACAGGAGTAAAAGTCTGCGCGGTAGTCGCCTGCGCGGACGCAACACCAACTGATAGCAACGCGGTAAAAATCGTTACTTGAGCCGTTTTCATAACAACCAACTCCTCTTTGACAAAGGCAATCAGTGAAATAAGTCGGTGATCAAAATGGCGTGCAAAAAAATTCCCCGGGTCCCTGCTTGGTATTTACTCGCGACAACGTGAAAATGGCATGCAAGCGCGGCCGTGAAATATTTCCAATTTTACGTATTGGTACTAATCGCCATCGAGCGATGATCGCCACATCGGCTTAGAACGTAATATCACTTGTCATGCGCACACTGGTTTCCGCTGCCATAGTAGGTAATCGGCGTTCACCGCAAGTTGTTTCAGAGCAAATCGTCATTCCAGCGAAAGCCCACTTCTGTCAGGAAAAAATGCGTGCTGCTCGACGTTCGCTTCGAAATGGGCTCCATGAAACCCAAGGATTTCTGGAGTTGCAAAAAAAACAGAAAAAAACCTCAGCGCACCCCCAACTGCACTGGGGAGGAAACAACCACCGATGCATCAAGCTTTTCAGTCTTAACTTTGGCCGTAGTTTTCGCGATACCAGGCAGCCGTTCTCGGATTGCATGTGATGCACGTCTACCTTCGCGTCAAAAAAATAACGCCGTTGTTTGATGCAATTCACAGTGTCGCCCCCACCCCTTAAAAACCTGCCCAACTGTGAAGCACGGCCAAGAATTCACATTTGCGCCGTCGCGCATCGATGACGCATCTTAGCCACGCGATAAACAAATCGCTGTACACAACACAACACCACAACACAAAACAGGAACAGGGGAAAACTCATGAATACCCACTCAGTGCCGAAAGGCGCCCAAGCTCGCTTTACCCAAAAGTCCGGCAATGCCCGCAACAAGCTTCTGGTGGCCATCGCCGTCTCGCTCGCGCTCTGTGCCGCAGCCGCTCCCGCCTCGGCCGCCAACTGGTGGAATCCGACGCCAACCATTTCGGTCGGCCCTGGCTGGAACAACGTTCGCGACTTCGGTGCCATGGGCAATGGCACGACCGACGACACCGCTGCCATCCAGGCCGCCATCAATGCGCTACCCGCCAGCGGCGGCACGGTCGTGGTACCCGACGGCACCTACATGATCAACGCGCTGCAGGCCATCAACCTGCGCTCCAACGTGCACCTGGCGATGTGGGGCAACGCTTATCTCAAGGCCATTCCGAACAACGCACAGCGCTACTGGGTGGTGAAGGCGTGGAACGTCAACAACGTCGAAATCTCCGGCGGCCACATCGTCGGCGAACGCACGCAACACACGGGCACCGGTGGTGAGTGGGGCTACGACCTCAACATCTCAGGATCGAGCCATGTCTACGTCCATGACATTCAGATCTCCAACGCCTGGGGCGATGGCGTGCTGGTCGGCGGAACGGGGTCGGGCGCCACAGTGGTGCCATCGACCGACGTGACACTCAACCACGTGCGGTCGTCCAACAACCGTCGCCAGGGTTTGTCGATCCTGCCCGCGACACGGGTGTACGTGGCCAACAGCGTCTTTTCCCAATCCAATGGCACGGCTCCGCAGTCCGGCATCGACATCGAGCCACAAACGCAGGGCACGACTCAGCAAGTGCGCCTGGAGAACGTCACGCTGACGGACAACGTCGGCAACGGGCTCGAAATACACGACAACGTATCCAACGTGGTGGCCAACAGCATCACTTCTCAAAATAACCACGGCAGTGGCGTGTATGCCGGTGGCCCGAACGGCGTAACCATCACCAACAGCAATCTGAGCCAGAACTACCTTTTCGGTGTGACCCTCGACAGCACGACCAGCAACGTCCAGATCGTCGGCAACACCCTCCAATGGAACGGTGATGCCTGGTTCTATGCGCACAACGTGTCGATCTTTACGCCCGGCACGGAGCTGCGCGACATCAGCATCGCCAGCACGGTAACGAACGTTACGGAATCTTACCTTCTGCTCTCGCCGCTGAAAAAATAATGACGTGACTTCGATGGGCGCGAGCGGCTGCGTAGGCTGGAATGTCTTCAGCCTACGCCTGCCGTGCGGCGGCCAGCCATTCCCGCTCGGCACGCATCGGTTACCGTGGTTCAAACAGGCGATGTGGGCGTGACATACCTGCCGCCGGTTCCGGCTGTTCAACTCGCAAGCAATCCTGAAAGCGTATCCGTATTTTCAGATTTCGCCAGGGACGCCTGATCCATTGTATGGATCGGCGGTGACGCGGCAACAACCGCGCCATGTACGCTTGACGGCGACGTATGACTATTGAGGCAGCCTAGGCGTCCACCCCCTCGCGCTGGCAGGCAGCGAGAAAGTAGGCTGGGCTTTCATCCCAGCCTAAATGCGTACAGCATGGCTTATTGAACGACGATCTCGTCGGTGAACAGCCAGATATCTTTGGCGCCGTCCGAGAACGACCCAGGCAAGGTTTTGCGCTGATCCGCTTCGACCCGGATGTAACGCGCCGTCACGGGTTGCTGCGGCTGAAATCGGAACCGCTGCGTACCCTCACGCAGCGCCGGATCGAAAGCGGGAGCATGCGTGTACAGGGTGGTCCAATGCTGCCCGTCCGACGAGGCGAGAAACGTCACGTTCTCGGGCAACAGCACGCGTGACTCGAGCGACTGCAGGAAACCGACATCGATGGCGTGGATGGCGGTGTCCTTCTGTAGATCGATAGTGGCGTCGAGGTTGCTGTCATGCCAGGCAACCCAGCGGCCGTCGTGGAGCTCCGAGGTACCCAGCACGCCATTCACCAAGGCACTGGCCGGTGCATAGGAAGTGTCGGCCGGCTGCGCAAGGGTGATGGCATGCCCGGATGCCAGGTTATGCACCAAGCTGAAGCTGGTTGCGTTGTCGTAACGCAGGTCGTTGCGATACGGCACGATCTTGAGCGTACCGGCCTGCTGGATAGCCATCTGGTCAGTGAAGGATGGCGATTGCGACGTGGGATCCGTGCCGTCTTGCGTATAGTGATTTTGCAGATTGTCGAAGCCGCGCTTTGCACGGAGCTGCCAATCGCCATGCTGCGCATCGTAGTCGACTGAGTAAGCCACGACCGGTGCGCTCTCGGGGCCATAAGCTACGTTTTGCGCATCCAGCCAACGGTATTGCGCTTGCAAGCGCTGCTCGAAGTTGTCGTAGTCAGCGTCATCATGCTTGGCCGTCCAGAGGTTTTCTGCGAGTGCGAGCATGCGCGGATAGATCTTGGATTCGGCGTTGAAGGGATTGGCGTGTTCGCTCCACAGCGGCGCTTCGCCACCCAGTATCTGCGCACGGTGCTCGGCAAAAAGCTGGTCGTCTTCCGGCGTGCTTGGCGAGGCGGGCTTGGTAATGTCGGTACGATAGACGTCTTTGACGGTCAGCTTGTCCAGCGGCGAATCCAGGTAGAACGGACCGGACATGATGATGCGGTTGCCGTTGAGCAGCGCCTTGTGCATCACGCTGTTGCCCAGCCACATGCGCCAGACTTCCACGATGGCGTTCTTGTCCGCGCCACCTTCCAGGATCTCATCCCAGCCGATCATGGTCTTGCCCTTGCCTTCCAGGTAGCTCTGGAAATGCTTGACGAAATAGCTCTGCAGCCCGTCTTCGTCCTTCAGGCCCTGTTCGTGCATCAACGCCTGGCAGGACGCACAGTCTTTCCAGCGATCCTTGGGAGCTTCGTCGCCGCCGATGTGTACGTACGGCGAGGGAAACAGCGCGATCACCTCATCCAATACGTGTTGCAAGAAGACAAAGGTTTGCGGATTGCCGACGCAATAGATGTCCTTGAACACGCCCCAGGTATGCGCCACGGCCAGCGGCTGCCTGGTGCAGGAATATTCCGGATAGGCGGCCAGCGCGGCGGTACTGTGCCCTGGCATTTCGATTTCGGGAATGACCGTGATGTTGCGCTCGCGCGCATAATTGACGATATCACGGATCTCTTTTTGCGTGTAGAAACCGCCGTAGCGGCTACCGTCTTCTTCCGTGCGCCACGCACCGACGTCGGTCAACTTGGGATAGCGATGGATCTGGATGCGCCACCCCTGGTCTTCCGTGAGATGCCAGTGGAAGGCGTTGATCTTGTAGTAGCTCAGCAGATCGAGCTGTTTCTTGATGAAGGACACCGGGAAGAAATGGCGCCCCACGTCGAGCATGAAGCCGCGGTACGCGAACGCCGGCGCGTCCTTGATGCTGACGGCGGGAATATCGACGGATGCCGCATGCTCCGGCGGCAACAGTTGGCGCAGCGTCTGCACGCCCCAGAACAAGCCCTTGTCGCTGGATGCCTGGATTACTACCCCGCGCGGCGTGACCAGCAGCCGGTAAGCTTCATCCCCTTTCACGGTGGGATCGAACGCCAGCACGATACCGTGCGCGTGCGCGCTGCGTGAAAGCTCGATGCCGGTCTGTTCGCGGATCGAATCGCGCAGAAAGCCGACGATTTGCTGGACGCGCGCGGATTTGGGCGCGTCGATGCCGGTGTGCGCGTCGAGCTGATAGCTCCCCTCGCCTGTTTCCATCTGCTGCGGCTTGGGAATGATGCTGATGTCCGCGATAGCCGACGTGCTTGCGGCGATGAGGGACAGGCCGAGGCACCAGGCCAGGAGGGGTTTAAGCATCCGTCGAACTCCCTAACAGTTTCTGGAGGTCGTCATTCCCGCGAAAGCGGGAATCCATTAGCTCTGATACACCCTACGAAAATGGATTCCCGCTTTCGCGGGAATGACGACCATGAGGCAAGGTGTTCTTTTATAACGACACGATCATTACATCAAAAAAGCAGCGAGCCCGGCTTTGGGCTGGGCTCGCTTTGTTACGTCAATCGAGCTTGTAGTCAAACGTGAGGAATACCTCGCGACCGTTGTATTCACTACCGGTCTGGCCGGTGGTGACGTACTCGAAGCCACCCGCGTAGTACGGGATGGAGGAGACGCGGTCGAAGATATTGTTCACCGTGAGCTTGAGCTTGGTCATATGGTTGATCTGCCACGCGACCGAGGTGTTCCAGGTGATCCACACCGGCGTGTGGCCTTGGTACTCGGTGTCGGCAACATTGACAGTGGCGCCATTGACCGTTACCTGGCAAACGCCGGTAGCGACCGTCTCAGTACCATTCTGCACCGTAACCATGCTCGGCTGGATGCCGTTGGGCAACGTGTTGCAACTGCCGTAGTTCGGGGCGCGCATGCCACCATCGCGCACGCCGGAGATCGACACGTCCCAAGCGCCCTTGTGCCAGTCACCGATCCACGCAATCCTGCTTGCCACCATGTTATAGCGGGTGTTTTGCAACTGGTCCGAAGCCAGCACACGCTGCTTGTACTCGAGGTTGTCGGTGTAGTTGATGTTGGCGCGGAAGTCACCCCAATCGTCGGTGTGCAGCTTGTAATCCAGCGAGGCGTCGATGCCGCTTACGTACAGCGAAGCCTCGTTGATCGGGCCGGATTGTTCCGAGATGATCTGGCCGTTGCCATTCACGCGCTGAACATACTTGGTCACCAACTGGCAATACGCCGAGCCAGGCACATGCGCCGTATACGACGACAAAGAGGATGAGCCGTTTACCTGGTAGCCGGTAAGGCAGCCTGCCTCGTCGGCCAACACTTGGTCTGGGCTGAGGTACTCGATGGCGTTGTCCACGCCCATGTGCCAGTAGTCGGCAGACACCGACAGCCCTTGCACGCCCGGAACCTGCCACACGAAACCGTAGGTCCAGGAGTGGCCAGTCTGCGACTGCAAGTACGGGCTGCCGTTCGTGTTCACGGTGTACCACTGCGATTGCGGACGCTGCACCACGTTACACCACGTGCTGTTGGACTGGCCCGACTTGATCGCGTTGATGCACTGCAAGGGGTCGATGTAGTCACCGGTCGGCGAGGAGGAACCCTTCAGGTAGATAGCCTGCATGTCCGGCGCCTTGAAGTTGGTACCGTAGCTGCCGCGCAGCAGCAGGCCATCATACGGACGCCATTCCAGGCCCGTTCCCCAGGTGCGGGCGATATCGGCGCTGCTGGCGTCGTGGTACTTGTCGAGGCGGCCGGAGATAGTCCAGGTCACGGAGTCCAGCACCGGCACGCGGAACTCATTGCCGAACGAATAGCGCTGGCGGGTACCGCCGCCGAGGATATACGCGTAGAACGGATTCACGAACGAGCTCGGGTTGGCGCCGCGCGAGTCGGGCGAGAGCCGATAGCCATTGTCCGCAGCTTCCAGCACTGCCGCCCAACCAATCGGTTGGTCATGCACCCAAGGCAACGTGTACAGGTCGCCGTTCATGTGGAACTGCACCTGGTTCAGCCACGACACCGCCGTATCCTCGCCATTGACTGCGAACTGACTGTATTGCTGCGGCGTGATCGGATTCCACCACTGCTGCCAGTTCATGGCGTAGACGGGAAGAGTGGTGGAGGCACCACCATTGATGGCGCTGTTGCCGGCGACCGTGGTGGTGCCTAACTGCTTTCCAAGGAAGAAATTGTTGATGCCGTCTTGGTTGATGCCCGTGTAGTCTTCACGCACCGTGTACTTCTGGGAATTAAGATTCAAATCCCAGTTGAATCGGCTGTCGAAAAGGGTTCCGCGTAGACCAGTCTGCAGGTTCCAGTTCTGCTCGCGGTCATGGGTATTGGCCGACGTACCCATTTCGGTCGCGGTCAACTGGCGGACCGCCTGGCTGATGGCCTGTCCGGTGGTTTGGTCGTAGAACGCGCCAGTGCCTGTAGCGATCAACTGGGTGTTGGAAATACCCACCGTGTCATACAAGGCCACAGAGCCATAGACCTGCAAACCATTTTTGAAGTCGTACTCGCCGGCGACGTAAGCATTGTTGCTGCGGCTACCTGGCGTCAGCACCCAGTTTTGCCACATCGTAGGCTGCGAGCAGTAGTAGCCATTGTCGGTCACGCTGGCGATCTGGGTGCCGCTGGTGGTGACGCTGTGCGAGTGGCTCAGCTGCGAGTTCGTGAACTTGCCGCAGGTGCCCGTCGGCGGCGTAATGTAATGGCCCGATCCATCCATGGCCGAGAGGGCAATGGAACCTACCGCGTCATACTGGTAGCCAAACATGCGCGACGCCGGACTCCATGAGCCATAGCCCGCATCGGCCACCGAATCCTGATAGGGACGATCCGAACCCCACAACGCGGTGCGGTTGGACTTTTCCAGGTTGTAGGTGACGTGCCAGTTTTCGCCGGACTTACCGCCGACGAGGTTGATGTCGCCGTAGGCGCGGCCACCGCGGGTGGAACCACCGCCGGTGACCTGCAGATCGTCACCCTGGTAGTTCTTCTTCAGGATCACGTTGATCACGCCCGCCACCGCATCCGAACCGTAGATCGACGAGGCGCCGGAGGCGAGGATTTCGACACGATCGACCATGCCGATGGGGATATTGTTGTAATTCTGGAAGTTGCTCTGCTTGTTCAGCGGCTGCGGGTAATCGACGATGCGATGGCCGTCGATCATCAGCAGGCTGAAGCCAGGACCGACGTTGCGCAGGTTGACCGAGCGCGCATTGACCGAGCTGGAACCCCAAGAGGAGGGGTCAGACGTCTGCTGCCCCACTTGCGGCAACGAATCCAGGAATTCATAGAGCGTGGTGAAGCCTTGGTCCTTGATCTGTGTGCCGGTGAGGGAGACCACCGGAGTCGGCCCTTCGACCTCCACGCGCGGAATCATCGAACCGGTCACGACGACCGTTTTCAGCTCTTTCGGGTTCTGCTGGTTATTGGAAGACGTGCTCTGCTGCTGATCGCTGCCCGACGTGGTCGACGTCTGCGCGACGGCATACGGCGCGAACAGCGCCAACGCCAATGAACTAGCCAATACGCCGCGGCGTACGTGAATGGTTTTCATGTTGTCCCCTCCCGGTAAAAAATGATGTTGCTCGCCACCTCAACTCCCCTGATTTCACGATCAAGTCGATGCTGGCATGTGTGGGTCTGTTTATACGTGCTTCGGTCAAGCCGAAGCTTCATGGTCAAACGGCATCGGGTATTGGAAGATCTGCATGTTCCTCCGGTCTGGTGTTCAGAACATCGTCTTCCCGTCGATGCGCCAAATGAAGCGCCTGCACGCAGGCGTTCGAAGTCAATCCTGCGAAGCCTGTGGGGCGTGATTCATCAGCCAGCTCGCCGCACCGATCACGCCCAGTTGCGCGTGATCCACCACATGCACGGGTACGGTCTGCTGGAACGGACGCATCACTCCCTTATCCAGAAAGCGGCTGACGAAACTGCTTTTCGCCATGAAATCGGTCATGCGCGACAGGAAGCCACCCGCAACGTAGATGCCACCTGTCGCGCCGTAAAGCATGGCCAGATCGCCGGCAAAAGAACCCAGCCATCCGCAGAACAGCTGCAATGCTTCTACCGCTTGCGCATTGGTGTTGGCGCATGCAGCGGCAGTGATGGCGGCCGGTTCGTCGCATTCGCACGGCACGCCATCGAGACGGCACACTGCCTGGTACAAACGCAGCAGGCCAGGACCAGACAACACCGAGTCGTAAGGAATATGCGTATCGGGCGCCACCAGTTCGCCGAGCACAGTTTGCTCCCGACCGACGCGCGCTGCCAATTGAATGTGGCCCGCTTCGGTGGCCAGCACATGCGGCGGCGCACCAGGCAGGCGCACCGCTACGCCAAGGCCGGTACCCGGCCCAACCACCACCACCGGGCCTTCTTCGGCCTGTTTGCTGCGGCGGGGGGCATGCAACGTGACCATGCTGAGGGGGTCGAGATACGCCGTACCGTAGGCCAGCGCTTCGAAGTCGTTGAGTACTTTCACTTCGCGCAGCGCCAGCGCCTTTTCCAGCTCGGCCGGAACGATGGGCCACTGCAAATTGTTGTTGACTACCTCGCCCTCGTGCAGAAAGCCCGCGCATGCCAGTGCAAGGCGCTGCGGGCTGGTCGAGAAGTCATCGCAAAAGGCATGCACGATCGCATCGAAGCTGGCAAAGTCCGCGCACTTGTACACGTGGTACGCCAGCGTGGTGGGAACGCCCTGCCCCGGCTGAAAAGCAATCAGGCCGATACGCGCGTGCGTGCCGCCGACGTCGGCGGCGAGAAAAACGTCTTGCTTGCCCGGAGAGGCCATCACGGATACCGACGATACGGTTTCGGCGTGCGAGGTGACGTCAGCAAGAATGGCATCGGCGGCGGAAGCATGTCGCACGGCGCGAAAACCTTCATAATTGCCATCATCACGCATGTTGCCGCCCCGCTCCGCAAACCGGTCGCGTTGTGCTGATCTTCGGCAGTGGCACTGCAACCCTCATAACTCCCCCAAACGCTGATCGTCCCGATCATTCATATACGAACTTCCAGTTCATATATATGTGATCTGAAGCTTATATGCGTTGTTTAGATCGTGGCAAGTCGCGACGCAACAGAAATGGAACTTTTTCTGTATCTTGTGCTCGCCTGAACGATCAGGCAGAACTCAAAGCTGCTGGGGATCGAGCACCACGTGGGCGATGCGCAGCCGCTTCCACGTATAGGTGATGTGGATCCGGCCGTCCCGGGCCTGGATGACGGCGGGATAGGAGAACTCGGCGCCGGGGCTATTTTCCAGCGTAAGTACCTGTTTCCAGTGCATTCCATCCGGTGAGATGGCGACGGCCAGCGTGCCGCGGCCATCCCACCATTGCTTGCCGTGCTCCGTCGGGTTGTAGACCAGGCAGGCACGGCCGTCGGCGAGCATCACGGCATCGATGCCCGAGTTGGGATTAGGTACGTCGAGCAGCTTCAGGCTAGACCAGGTGTGCCCGCCATCGGAGGACCAGGTATCGAACAGGCGATTCTGCCTGGTGCGCCCGATCGCCTGCAGCTTGCCATGCCCCCAAGGCAAGAGGCTGGGCTGAATGGCTTCGATGCCCGCGGGGTTGGGCACCGCGTTGCTTTGCTGCCAGGTCGCGCCGCCATCGCTGGAAAGCTCGAAATGAATCGTCCAGCGCCCCAACTCCGTGCTCGATGGGCTGACGATGCCGCCGTCGGCGAGCTGCACCGGCTTGTCCTTGATCGGTCCGAGCAAACCATCCGGCAACGCATGCGCCTTGGACCAATGCACGCCGTTATCACTGGATGTCTTGACCATGCCGCGCCAATGCTGCGGATCCGGGCCGACTTTGTAGAACAAGGTCAGCGGTCCGTGGCGTGGAAGAAACAGCACGGGATTCCAGGTCGGCTCGCGATGACCATCGGATTGCACGCCGTCGGCTACCTCGAGTGGCGCGCTCCAATGGCCTTGCACCTGGCGCGAGAGCCAGATCCCGACGCTGGGATCGCGTTCCTGCTTGCCGCCGAACCAGGCGGCGACGAGCCCGCTGGGTGTTTCGACGATGGTGGAGGCGTGGCTTTGCTTGGTGGGCGGTGCGGTGGTGATGAATTCGCGCAGGACGATAGGGTTTGCGGCCATCGCGGTTAGCGGCATGGCAAGCGGCAGCAGGAAATACCGTGTCGTTCGCATTGAAAAGAACAAGGGACCACCCGTTCGTAGGGATATTTCGCTCTGCCGTATCGTCATTCCGGCGACCTTCGCCGGAATGACGAACATGGGCTCCTGGCAGCCAGGAGATCCTTCCGTTTCATTCAGCCGTCTTTACATCCGGCACATACCAGATCGGCTGCATCACCCCACGCGCCACCGCCTGGCTCGGCGTCCTCAAATCGAACACCACCACCGTGTTATCGCCCTGCTCCAGCCACGGCGCCGGCAAATAAAGCGATCGCTGCGGACCGATATCCCAGATGCGCCCCAGGTTATGTCCGTTGACCCACGCAAACCCTTTGCCAAACGCCGTCACATCCAGAAACGTATCGGCCGGTGACGTCGCCTTGAAATGGCCACGATGAAAGGCAGGCCCTGCTACCGGCTGCGTGGTCCAGCCATGGATCGCATCCGGTGAAGTCATCGGCAGTGGATACACCTGCCAGCCATGCAGAGCCTTGCCATCGAGCAGGACCGGATCGACCAGGCCCGCACGGCCATCCGCAAGATGCGCTCCGTAGTTGATGCGTCCGGTGTTCTCCACCAGCACGTCGAGCGTGTGCTCGCCGGCATCGACGTCGACAGGCAGGCTCACCTGCTTGAGCCGGCGGTCCACGGTACCGATCAGTTTGTGATCGAGGTACACCGATGCGTAGTCGCGTACTTCGCCCAGATAGAGTTGCCCATGGACTGTGCCAGTGATTTGCGTGCGATACAGGATGTAGCCGTAAGCCTGGCCAAACTGCTCCATCGGTTGCGGTTGCTCGATGGCGATCGGCGTCGGCAAGTTGTCCCACAGCGATGCCGATTCGCCCAGCGTGAACGCGGGCACATCCATGAAAGGTGTCGGTGCAGGCAATGGCGGGGGTGTGATACCGGTGGCCTTGGCGATCACCGAACGAAACGTTGCGAATTTCGGTTTGGGCCGCCCGGCTTCGTCCAACGGCGCGTCGTAATCGTAGCTCGTGGTTTGCGGCGCGTAATGGTCGCCGGGATTGCCCTGGAAATTGGCGCCATTCATGAAGCCGAAGCTAGTGCCGCCCTCGAACATGAAAAGGTTGAGCGAATAGCCCTGGCTCAACATCCACGCAAGTTCCTTGGCCTGCACGCTCGCATCGGTGTGCGCATGCGGTTCGCCCCAGTGATCGAACCAGCCGGCCCAGTATTCGCCGGCCATGCGCGGTTGATCGGGACGAAATGCGGCGAGCGCCTTGAAGGCACTCTTCGCTTCGCCGGTGTTGAAATTCACCACGGCAAGCACGCCGGGCAGCGTATCGTTGCGCAGTTCCTCGGCGCCGTCGGAGGTAAACAGGATATCGGCGCCCATCCCGGCACGGACCAGCGCCTGATGGACGTCTTCCATATAGGTACGGTCGTCGCCGTAGGAGCCGTATTCATTCTCCACCTGCACGGCAATGATCGGCCCGCCGTGTGCGGCCATCAGCGGCGACACTTCCTTGCCCAGGCGCTGGAAATAACGCTCCATCGCTTGCAGGTATTTTGGATCCTGCGTGCGCACGTGCAGGTGTGGATCGGCAAACAACCACGCCGGGAATCCACCCGCTTCCCATTCGGCGCAAACGTAAGGGCCCGGGCGCAGGATTACGTCCAGCCCTTGCGCTTGCGCCATGCGCACGAACGCAGCCACGTCGTTGTTGCCGCTGAAGTCGAATTGTCCCGGCTTGGGTTCGACCAGGTTCCAGAACACATACGTAGTGATGGCATTGAGGCCCATCGCGCGCGCTTTCCGCAGGCGATCCTGCCAGTAGGCGCGTGGGATGCGTTGGAAATCCATCGAGCCGGAGATGATCTGGTGCCGCTTGCCGGCGCGGATGAAATGCGCGCCTTCGATGGTGATGGGTGTATGGGCGACGGCCGCGCACGCCGGTGTGCCGGCCCATGCCATGATGCATGCCATTGCAAGAGTCAGGATTGTTTTCGACATGCTGATCGATCGGCCCTGGTAGGCCGGGATGAAATCCCGGCGTTGATGGATGGCCGCCATTCCGGCGAAAAGCAGGAAGGACGGCCATTTGGTTACGGTCGTCAGCCGGATTATTTCGGCAATGACATGCTGCCGTTGATGGTGAAAGCTGCCGTCACACCCTCTGCATCACCCGGCTGGCCGCCGCCGACAAACAAGCGATAGTGCCCAGCTGTTACCGCGCGCTGCCCCAAGGCATCGACCTGGCTGAGTTGCCGCGGCGCCAGCTCAAACGTCACACGCCGGCTTTCCTTCGCACGCAGGTGCACACGCTGGAAACCGATCAGCGCATGCTGCGGGGCCGATGCATCATCGGGCGCGTCGAGATACGCCTGCACCACTTCGTCCCCATCGCGATCGCCATCGTTGCGCACCACGGCGTTTACGGTAAGCGTCTTGCCCGCCTCCAATTCCACGGTGGAGAGTTGCGGTTGCGCATAGGCGAAGTGCGTATAGCTCAGGCCATAGCCGAACGGATAAAGCGGCGTGCCGGTGAAGTAGCGATAGGTGCGCTCCTTCATGGCATAACTGACGAACGGCGGCAGGTCGCGCGTGGAACGATAGAACGTCACCGGCAATCGCCCGCCCGGGTTGTAGTCGCCGGCCAGCACCTTTGCCACGGCGCGGCCGCCCTCCTCGCCCGGATACCACGCCGCCAGAATGGCGTTGGCGTGCGCTTTGGCCCAATTCAATGCCACCCCACTGCCCGACATCAACACCACGATCAGCGGCTTGCCACTCGCTGCTGCACGCTCAAGCAAGGCTTGTTGCGGCTGCGGCAAGCCGATATCGGTGCGGTCGCCGCCGTTGAAGCCGGGCACGTCGATCTTCAATTCTTCACCTTCCACGTCCGGCGACAGGCCGATAAATGCGACGACGGCATCGGCATCGCGCACGGCAGCTTCCGCCTTGGCCAGTTGCGCCTGCTCCGGCGCCAGCCATTGCAGGCGCACGCCCTGGTCCTGGCCGCTGTGCACATACTCAAGACGGATCGAGCGCGGATGGGTATCGGCGATATGCAGCACGGCCTGCAGATGTGCATCGTCGCCGTTGTCGTCAAGCACTTCACGGCCATCGATGTACAGCCGCACTGGATCGTGCTGCTTGTTGCAGTCGAAGCAGCGATCCACATGGACTGCCAAGGTGTAATCGCCCACGCCGGGTGGCAGCCATTGACCGGTCCAACGCACGGCATAAGGGCCTTCATGCAGATGATCGGTCGGCGTGACCTGATCCCAGTCGAAATCGATCACGCGGTCGGTACGCTTCAAGACCGGCTTGCCGCTGAAATCGACGTTGCCGAAATACTCGCCGGTGAGACTGGCGCTGCCGCTTGCGGTCTGCAACGCGGTTTCGGGAACCGTAACCGGCACGCCTTCCGCAATTGGCGCGCCTTGCGCGTAGCGAATGCGCGCGGCGCCGAAGCGCTCGCGCAGCCCGGCCAGCGGCGTCACCGGCGCGCGCGCGGTGCCGTGATAGTTGGCTTCCAGCGTTTCCAGCGTGTCGGCGTTGGGTCCGATCACGGCAAGGCGCGCATCGGCTCGCAAGGGCAACGTGCCATGCTCGTTCTTCAACAGCACGATCGATTCCAGCGCGGCTTGCAAAGCCAGTTGCCGATGCGCGGAGCTGTCGACCTGGTTCATGCCGATATCGGCATACGGGCTGTGGTCGCCGCCCCATTCGCCCAGGCGATACCGTGCCGCAAACAATCGGGCAAGCGCGGTATCGATGACCGGCTCTTGCACGTAACCCTTGTGCACCGCTTCAAGCAGATCGGCATACGCATTGCCGCAGTCCAGATCCGTGCCGGCCTGGATGGAGGCGGCGGACGATTGTGCGTTGTCCGGCTTGAAGTAGTGGAACTTGGTCATGTCGTCCACGGCATCGCAGTCGGACACAACAAAACCCTTGAAGCCCCAATCGCGGCGCAGGCGCGCCGCCAGCAGATCGCTGCTCGCGCACACCGGCGTGCCATGCAGTGCGTTATAGGCGCACATGATGGAATCGGCATGGCCTTCCGTCACTGCTGCGCGGAACGCGGGCAGATAGGTGTCTTCCAGATCGTGCGGCGAGACGTCCACGTCGAAACCATGCCGCCCGGCTTCCGGGCCGCTGTGCACGGCAAGGTGCTTGGGCGTGGCGATGGCGCGCGGATGATCGGGGTCGTCGCCCTGGATGCCGCGAATGAAATGCACGGCAAGCTGGCCGGTGAGGAATGGATCTTCGCCGTAGGTCTCCTGTCCCCTGCCCCAGCGCGGGTCGCGGAAAATATTGATGTTGGGCGACCAGATGGTGAGGCCGTCATAGCGTGCGTGATCGTGGCCGACGCCAGCGGCGTTGAACTTGGCGCGCGCTTCGGTGGATACGGTGGTACCCACTTGTTGCAGCAATGTCGTATCCCAGCTGGCGGCCAGGCCGATGGCTTGCGGGAACACGGTGGCGTAACCGTTGCGCGCGATGCCATGGAGACCTTCGCTCCACCAGGCGTAAGCAGCCACGTTGAGGCGCGGGATGGCGGGGGCGCCGCTTTGCACTTGCGCGACTTTTTCGGGCAGCGTCATCTTGGCGACGAGTGCTGCGGCCTTTGCCTCAGGAGACGCCTCTTGTGCAGGAGTCGCGTTGGCGGCTGAGAGCAGAAAGCCGCACAGCACAAGGCGCTGAAGGTTCATGCGCATATTTGGAACCCTTTTCCATTGTTCGCGCGGCCGCCCTTACCCTCAGCGTCATTCCGGCGAAGGCCGGAATCCAGTTCAAATAGGCGTCCGGAGGACACAAACACCAATCATCGAGTGCTTCGCATTGGTTATTTAAACTGGATTCCGGCCTTCGCCGGAACGACGCCCAAGTGGAGTCGACCTTCACGGTTACTCGCAAACTTACCGTTGTACCACCGGCAACTCATCCCACACCTTCGGATCTTCCGCCCCCAATACCCAGGAGCAAAAGCCTTCCAGATCGTACTGTTTCACCAGCGCGTAACGGTCGCGGAAACTGTGCGCATCCGGCATGAATACCCACTCACGCATGTCGTCGCGGTAGAAGTAATACCAGGACTCGTCCTCCACCGGGTCCCATTGCACAACGGCCTTTTGTTCCTTCGCCAACGGAATCGACTCGTCCGCATCGATATAGGTGGCGGAGATATTGGAAGCCTCGCTGCCGTCTGCACGCACCGGGTTGCCGGTATACCAGCGATAGCCGTACAGCGCGATGCCAAGCGAAAGCTTCTGCTTGGGCACCAGCGTCAAGGCGTATTTCAGCTGATCGAGCATCCATGGCATGGCGTCCACCGGACCCGGCGTGGTCCAGCGCGTGTGCTGATCGTAGGTCATCAGGCAGATCAGATCGGCGTATTTGCCGAGCGCGGCCAGGTCGTAAGCACCACGCCAGTACTGCCACATCCATTTGGAGAACTCGCCTTGCCCCGCATGCCCTGGCGCATTGGGCACCACGGCGATGGACAGCGTCAGCCCATGCTTGTGCAAGGCCTCGGCAGTCTGCTTCACCAATAAGGTGTACGCATCGCGGTCGGTCCAGGAGATGCTTTCGAAGTCGAACTGGTAGCCCGCATAGCCATGTCCGGCCGCCTGTTGCAGCATCGACTCGATCAGGTGCTGCTTGGCGGTCTCGTCATGCAGCAGATCGTGGAAGCCCTTGCGCCCGGCCGACATGGACATGATCGGCGTCACCGGCAAGCGATGCTGCCCGGCCAGGCCAAGCACATAGTTGTCCGGTGCACCGTTTACCAGACCCTGGCCATCGACCTGGTACCACGTGGGCACCAGCAAGCCGATCTTGTCGATGTTTGCGGTGAAGGAATTGGTCGACTTCTGCGTGCTCATCAAATAGAACAACGCGGTCGGCTGCTTTGCATACGCCACGCTGCATGCGAGGGCAGCGGCAAGAAAACACACAAGCTTTTTCATGTTACCTGGCCAGTTCAATGCGATAGACATAGGCGTAGTCGCCCACCGGTCGTGCTGGCAGCGTCAGGTACAAACCATCTGCCTGCTGCTGCCACGTGATGCTTTTGCCATTGGCGAGCAGGCTGACTGCGCGCACATGGTCGTCGGGCTTGATCGAGTGAATCACTGCCGTGCCACCTTCCGGCCAGCCCAGCTCGATGGCGTACAAGATGCCGTCCTTGGTAGTGAAGCGGAAATCCTCGGCGGTATACGGCTTGGTTTTGGTGTCCTGGAAGGTGCCACCAACCACTTCGGTGGGGCCTTCACCAAACGTGCGCCATGGCGTGGTGCCGTAGATGGCATCGCCGTTGGCCTTCAGCCAGCCACCCATGGCCAGCAGGATCTTCTGTGCGTCTTCCGGGATCGTCCCGTCAGAACGCGGGCCGATATTGAGCAGCAGGTTGCCGTTCTTGCTGACCACGTCCACCAGCAGGTGGATCAACTCTTTCGGCGACTTGTACGTATCGCCCTTGATGTAGCCCCAGGAAGCGTTGCTGATCGAGGTGTCGGTTTGCCAGTGATTCTTCTGGATGCCGGTGAGTTGTCCGCGCTCGATATCCAGCGTGCCGGCGCCATCGGCAAATTCGCCGAGCTTGTAGTTGACCACCACGCCGCCGCGCCTGGCGCCTTCGTTGTAGTAGTACGACAGCATCTTCGGCAACGTATTGCGGAAGGTGGGATGGCCGATCCACCAGTCGAAATACAGGATGTCCGGATGGTAGTCGTCAATCAGCTCGGCGGTGCGTGCCAGCCAGTCGTCCAGCCACGCTTGCGAAACGTAGGTCCAGTCGTGATAGAGATCCTGATCGTCCTTGGCCAGGTGCGCTTCGGCCGGGCCGTACAGACCCGCGTAGCGCGGGTCGTTCACATCGGAATCGAACTTGCGGCCGCCGTCGAAAAACCAATCGTGCTCGGCACGATGCGACGACACGCCAAAATGCATGCCTTCGGCGCGAACCGCTTTCGCCAGCTCGCCAATCACGTCGCGATGCGGCCCCATCTTTACCGCCGTCCATTCCGACAACTGCGAGTTGTACATGGCAAAGCCATCGTGGTGCTCCGCCACGGGAATGACGTAGCGCGCGCCTGCTTGCTTGAACAATTTGGCCCATGCCTGCGGATCGAAATGTTCCGCCTTGAACATGGGAATGAAATCCTTGTAGCCGAACTTCGATTGCGGACCGTAGGTAGCCACGTGATGCGCATAGTCAGGCATGTTCTGCTGGTACATGTTGCGCGAGTACCACTCGCTGCCGAAGGCCGGCACGGAATACACGCCCCAATGAATGAAGATGCCGAACTTCGCATCGTCGTACCACTGCGGTGCATTGTATTGCTGCAACGAAACCCAGTCGGGGCGGAACGGTCCATCGCTCTGGTGCTGAGCGACGCGGGCAAGAATGGCCTTGCGTTGCGGTTCGAACTTGGCGGTCGCCTTCTGCCAGATCAGATCGGCCTGTTCGGGAGAAAGGGTCTTGGCCGTAGGCGCCGTCGGCGACTGTTGCGCGGTGGCGATGCCTGTTGCGCAAACCAAGGCGATGCCCAAGAAAAACAACGACCGTTTCATGCTCGACCCTCTCCGATCCGATGTGAATGGCCCATCATGCCAGCACCCTGCACGATGACAAGTAACGAGTTTCATAACTGGCTTTGCGAGATTTCGGAAAAGATCACAAGCCAGCCTTCGACGAAAACCCTCATTCGTCATTCCGGCGAACGCCGGAATCCAGTCGAAAATGACATGCGAAGCACACGATATATAAGGTTTTGAGTGCTTCGCACGACGTATTTCACTGGATTCCGGCGTTCGCCGGAATGACGCGCAGTGAATCTGTGGCAGATAAAGAAAAAAAACCGATCGCGGCAGTAAGGGGAAGAGAGCTGTCCGCGATCGGTACTGCGAAACTCAAAGCTTGAAGTTCACCCCCAGCGAGAACGTGCGGCCGTTCTTGTACATGCCGATCGGCGCGTACTTCACGCCGTTGTACCAGTAGTAGGTGGAATCGAGCAGGTTGGTGGCGCTGGCCGTCACGCCCATCCAACTGTTGAGCTGGTAGGCGACGGTGAAGTCCAGTTCCTTGTAGCCATCTGTGAATACTTGCGAATCCAGGCGGCCAACCTGGGTGAAGTACGGCGAGCGATAGCTGTAGTTGACGCGCGCCGACCACGGACCATGCTCGTAGTACGGAATGATGTTGATCGTGTCGCGCGACAGGTACGGCATGTTGTAGTCGTTGGTGGTATTGGCGTGCGCATAGGTGAAGTTGGTCTGCACGCCAAAGCCCAGGCCGAGTTCCTGCTGATAGAGCAGCGAGATGCCACGGACGTCGGCGTTGGCGGCGTTGACTGGCGAACTGACGCTGTAGGTCGCCACCTGGTTGGTGGTTACGTCATACAGCTGCTGATCGGTCGTCTTGGTGATGATGTAAGTGCCGATGTGGCGATAGAAGAACTCGGTAGACAACAAGCTGGTCGGCGCGAAATACCACTCGGCGGAGAAGTCGAAGTTGGTCGACTGGTACGGACGCAGGTTCGGATTGCCGCCGCTTGCCGTGTGCTGGCTGTCGTCGATGCTGTAGGAGCCGGCAAGATCGGAATAACGCGGACGCGCAATCACCTTCGAGGCCGAGAAACGCAGCACCTTGTCGCTGTCCAGATCGTAGATCAGGTTGACGCTGGGCAACGGCCGCTTGAAACTGGAACTCTTGCTGGCCTGATCCCAGGTGGTGCCGTTGTCGGGGCTGTTCCAGTAGTACGCATGATCGATGGTGTCGATATAGCGCAGGCCGAAGTTGCCACGCAGGCCGATGTCGCTCTTGAAGTTGAGCTGCGCATACACGTCCTTGGTGACTTCACGCACGTTGAACGACGAACCGTAGTCGATGCGGTAAGCACCCTGCGGCAGCGACTTGAGGTAACTCTGCACGTCGCCAAGATCAGCGGTGGCCCAGTTGGTGAGATTGCCGCCGACGCCAAGGCCGTCGAACAGGCCATTGGGCGTGCCACCCGGATTGAACTGTGTCAGCAGGATATTGTTGGTAGCGTAGATCGAATTGCCGTACGCATTGGTGTCGTTGTCGTGGTCCAGGTACTTGGCGCCCAGCAACACTTCGTTGAACGGCCCCCAGCTCAAATCGCGCGTAGCATCGAACTGTGCGTATTTCTCGCGATCGCCGGTGCGCTGGTAGCCGATGCCTCCTGCCTGCTGTCCCGCTTTCAGGCCCCAATTGCTGGCGCTTGGATCGTCATAATTGACGCTGGTGTTGACGCCGTTGTACGCAAAGTTATAGCCGCCTGATTGCAGCAGGTACTTCATCAGGTACTCGGGATCCTTGCCGCCGCTGGCGCTTGTGTAGCCAACCTGGCTTTCGAAGGCCCACACGTCACCGTAGTAATCGTGCTTGAGGTTGAGGCTCTTGGTGTCGACGTGGGAGACGCGGTAGTTCGCGTCCAGCTCGGCGTAAGGCTGGCCGTTGCCGGTGTTCGGCGATACCGTTGCCGAGGTTATGTAGCCGCTGTTGACGTTCGCCGCGGTGATCTTGTTTAGGTCGCCGCAACCAGGGCACACGTACTCCGATTCGCTGTAGTTGTTGTACGTGCCCTTGATGTAAAGGCCGGTGAGGTTGAATTCGTTCTTGTCGTTCGGACGCCATTCCAACGCCGTCTGCAAGCCGTTGCGCTCACGCGTCTGCTGGAAGTAGGAGCTGTTGATACCGACTGGCAACTTCGCCGTTGCCACGTCGCCGCTGCCGGTAACGGCAGCCGTGCCGGGAATGCCGCTACCGGTGGTGTAGCCGAAGAACTCGACACCTGCGCGCGACAGGTTTTCCTTGTCATGCGTGACCGAGAGCAACGCGCCGAAGGTATCGCTGCTGTTCTTCCAGCTATACAGCACCGAGCCACGCGGATTGCCCTGCCCCGAGCGATCGTTGTAGTTGTAGCCGGCCGAACCGCGCAGCGTGTTGGCAGGAAGATCCAGCGGCTTGCGCGTCTTGATGATCACCGTGCCGCCGATGCTGCCCTCGTCGATGCGCGCTTCGGGCGACTTGTACACTTCCATCGTGTCGATGATTTCCGGCGACAGCAGGGTGTAGTTGAAGGTGCGCCCGCTGGTGTCGGTAGGGTTGCCGCCCCAGTCGCCGGAGGCGATGGTCTGTCCATTGAGCAACACACGGTTCAATGCCGGATCAGTGCCGTTGATGCTTACTTTCTCGCCTTCGCCAAACTGGCGATCGACCGTGATGCCAGGCAGATGCGCCAGCGATTCGGCCGCGTTGGTATCGGGGAACTTGCCGATATCCACCGCGCTGATGGCATCCACGATGGCGCCGGCTTCGCGCTTGATGTTCAGCGCCTTGTCCAAGCTGCCGCGATAGCTGGTGACGACGACCGCCTGCAGCGTCTTGGTGTCTTTCTCGCGCTGCTGTTGTGACGAGGTGTTGTTGGTGGTGCTGCTGGTGTTTTGTGCCGCGTCCTGCGCGTGAACTCCGAGACTCAACCCACAAAGAATGCTTACGGTCAAAACCGACCTGCGAAACGTCATACCTTACTCTCCCCGAGCTTAAGTACTTCTGCTAGTTGATCCAGGCTGTCGAGTGTCCCCGCGACCGGCTCAGCGGCCTGGAGTGAAAACTGCATCGTTGTGGCCGATGCAGGCGTTGCGCTCGTCTCCCGTACGAGCGTCGTTATGCGTATCGACGTGCCAACCTGCTGCGCCCATCACGCCGTGATGGCTGTGGTCGATCACGCGGATCGGTACGTTTTGCAAGAACGGACGCATCACGCCCTTGTCGAGAAAGCGCTCGAGCACCGGGCTGCTGCGCAAGAAATCGGTCATCTGAAAAAGAAAACCACCGGCGAGGTGGATGCCGCCGGTGGCGCTGTAGAGCATGGCCAGATCCGCCGCGAACGAACCTAGCCAGCCACAGAACAAAGTGAGCGCTTCGCGCGCTATCTCGTCGCGACCGGCGATGGCCGCGGCGGTTACCGCAGAAGGCTCATGCAAGGAGGGATAGCGATCATGGATGGCGCACAACGCGAGGTAGATGCGATGTACGCCAGGACCTGACAGCACCGTTTCATACGAGACGTGCGTATCGGGCTGCGCCAGATGCGCCAGCACCTGCTGCTCCCTGCCGATGCGCGCAGCCAGTTGCGCCTGCCCGGCCTCGGTGGCCATGACGCGCGACGGTTTGCCTGGCAGCCATACGGCAGCGCCAAGACCGGTGCCAGGTCCAATCACCACCACCGGTCCGGCAACGGCCTCGCTCGCCATCGGCGCTTTCAGCACGGCGGCATCGTTCACAGCCCCATGGCCGATGGCATAGGTGAGCGCTTCCAGATCATTGAGGAACCAGACGCGGTCCAGCCGCAACCGCTCTTTCAGCGCATGCAACAGCACCGGCCATGCGAGGTTTTTGTTGATCACCGAACCGGCATGCACGTAGCCGGCGCACGCCAGCACCAGCTCGCGCGGCTGCACCCCGACATCAGCGCAGAAGCAACGAACGATGTCTTCCAGATGAGGATGATCGGCACATGGATAGACCCGATAGGCGGCCATGCTCGGGAGTTGCCCCGTTGCGCGCGTCATCAGGGCGAGCCGGGCATGGGTACCGCCGATATCGGCGGCCAGAAAGCTGTCCTCGCAGCCGTTTGCGGCAGCCGCATTGCCAAGAGCCATCCGGTGATTGGTCGGGGGAGCCAGCCGTAGCGCGGTCGCGGCCATCTTGTTCAGGCCTCGACACCACGTGCTGGAACGCCCAAAACGGCGCCATGGCCGGGCCTTTCTCTCGAAAATCGCATAGGACTGCCCTTCTCCCGCCCCCGCCTGGCGATCTCTCGCCGCCACATGTTCATTAGCAAAATGGAATTTCATATATGTTTTAGATCGAGCAAAACCCAATTGCAACAACTTTTTTCAGTTGGCCTACAAGGACAGGCCTCAGCACCTGTAAATCAATTGTTTATATATACACAGGTAAAGAGATGCGCGATGATGCGCGGATAAGGGGATGGCAAGGCGAGGAAACCGCCTTGCCGTGGGCGGCTCAGCAAGTCATCGTGAGGACGAATGGCGGTATCAACGACCAAGCCGGATCTGGACCAAGCCAGCACTCGGAAACATGCCTGGCTCGCTTCAGCGCTGTCGTTCGGCGGCGCACCGGTCGGCAATCTGTACGCATCGGTAGACGATGCATCCGCCACCGCCACGATTGCGCATGCATGGCAACGCGGCATCCGGCATTTCGATACGGCGCCCTACTACGGCTACGGCCTCAGCGAAAGCAGGCTCGGCACCGCATTGAGCGGCGTGCCGCGCACGAGCTTTACCGTGTCGACCAAGGTGGGACGCCTGATCGAAGACGATGCGCAACAAACCAGCCACAGCGATGGCTTTATCGTCGACGGCCATCGCGCGCGCTTCGACTACAGCCGCGACGGTGTGCTGCGTTCGTTCGAAGCAAGCCTGCAGCGTTTGCGCACCGACCATATCGACGCATTGCTGCTGCATGACATTGGCGCACTCACGCATGGCGAGCATCACGCAGCGATCTTGCGCCAGGCGCTGGAAGAAGCGCTGCCGGCGATGGCGGAACTGCGTGCACAAGGTTTGTGTAGCGCGATCGGCATTGGCGTGAACGAAGAAGCGGTGTGCCTGGAAGTGATGCCACGCTTTCCGCTCGACGTGATCATGCTCGCCGGTCGCTACACCTTGTTCGAGCAGCAAGACAGCCACGCCGTGATGGCGCAGGCGCAAGCGCGCGGTGTCGCCGTGCTGGCCGCAGGGCCGTACAACTCCGGCTTGCTTGGCGATGCACAAGGTCCTGGCAAGTTCTACAACTACGCGCCTGCCGATGAAGCAACGGTGGCGCGCGCACAACGCTTCTATGACGTGTTCGCCCGCACGCATACCGACGTGGGCGCGGCAGCCTTGCAGTTTCCGCTGGCGCATCCGGCGGTGGCGAGCGTGGTGTGCGGCTTGCGTTCGATCGAGGAAGTCGACCAGGCTGCGGCACGCATCCAGGCCTCCATTCCCGCCGACGCATGGCGCGCCCTGCGCGAAGCCGGCCTGTTGCAGGAGAGCGTGCCGACGCCATGATCATCGTCGACGCCCACCAGCATTACTGGCAACCCGAGCGCGGCGATTACGGCTGGCTCGCGCAAGCGCCGGCCATGCTGCAACGGGCGTTTCTGCCACGTGATCTATGTGCGCAGCGCACGGCAGCCGGCGTGCGATACAGCGTGCTGGTGCAAGCGGCGCCGACCGAAGCGGAAACACGCTATCTGTTCGAGCTCGCGCGTGAAGATGCCGGCATCGCAGGCGTGGTCGGCTGGGTCGATATGGAAGCGAGCGACGTCGAAGCGAGCATCGATGCGCTGGTTCGCGACGGCAACGGCCTGTTGCGCGGCTTGCGCCCGATGGCGCAGGACCTTGCCGATCCGGAATGGCTGGCCAAACCATCGCTCGATCGCGCGTTCGATTGCATCCAGGATGCCGGTCTCAGCTTCGACGCACTGGTGGACATGCGTCATTTCCCTGCCCTGCTGCGGCGGTTGAAGCGCCATCCTCAGTTGAAGGTGGTGCTGGACCATGCCGGCAAGCCGGCGATCGATGATGGGCGTTTCGACCAGTGGACGTGCTGGATCGACGAGCTGTCGCAGCATCCATCGCTGCATTGCAAGTTTTCCGGCCTGCTTACACTGCTTGGCGAGCCGGTGCATGAAGATGCCATCGAACCCTATGTCGCCGACCTGTTTGCGCACTTCGGCAGCGAACGCCTGATGTGGGGCAGCGATTGGCCGGTGGTGACCATGCGCGCCGGCTATGCGCACTGGCTGCACGTCGCCATGATCTTGACCGCGCGCTATGCGGGCGGCGCGCAGGCACAAGTGTTTGCGGCCAATGCGGCGCGCTTTTATGCGCTGGACGTCGATCTGGAATCCCAGCCGAAGACCTTGAACCCTCGTCCCGGCGAAAGCCAGGACCCAGCGACTTCGCTCGCGCACCAAAGCAAGGAGAAAAACCCATGAGCGGCCGCCTATCAGGCAAATACGCACTCATCACCGCCGCAGGCGCCGGCATCGGCCGCGCGACGGCGCTCGCCTTTGCAAAAGAAGGCGCGAAGATACTGGCTACCGACATCAACGCCGAGGCACTGGCCAGCCTTGCCGCCGAGCACGCGTCGATCGCCACGCGTACGCTCGATGTGACGCAAGCAGAGCAGATCCAGGCGCTGGTCACCGAAAGCGCACCGTTCGACGTGCTGTTCAACTGCGCCGGCTACGTGCACGCCGGCACCATCCTGGATACCGATGAGGTGAGCTGGCGCCGCTCGTTCGCCATCAACGTCGACAGCATGTTCCATCTTTGCAAAGCCGTGCTGCCCAGCATGCTCGAGCGTGGCAAGGGCAGCATCATCAACATGTCGTCGGTGGCTTCCAGCATCAAGGGCGTGCCGAACCGCTTCGCCTACACCGCGACGAAAGCGGCCGTGATCGGTCTCACCCGCTCGATCGCCGCCGACTACGTCACGCGCGGCGTGCGCTGCAATGCGATCTGCCCCGGCACGGTGAAAACGCCCTCGCTCGGCGATCGCGTGCGTGCGCTGGCTGGCGATGAAGACAGCAACTGGCGCAGCTTCGTGCAGCGCCAGCCGATGGGCCGCCTGGGCGAGCCCGAAGAAATCGCCGCGCTGGCGCTGTATCTCGCCTCCGACGAATCGTCCTTCACCACCGGCACCGTGCACGTCATCGACGGCGGCTGGTCCAACTGATCCAAGAGACACGCCATGAAACTCGTACGCTATGGCACCGCCGGCCAGGAAAAGCCCGGCCTGATCGACCAGGACGGCGCACTGCGCGACCTGTCTGCCGTCATCGCTGACATCGATGCGCAAGCGCTCAGCCGCGAAGGCCGCGCACGGCTTGCCGCGATCGATCCGCGCAGCTTGCCGCTGGTTTCCGGCGAGCACCGCTACGGCGCGCCGGTGGCGCACGTCAGCAAATTCATCTGCGTGGGGCTCAACTACAGCGAGCACGCGGCCGAAACCGGCGCACCGATTCCGGAGCAGCCGATTCTTTTCATGAAGGCCACCAGCGCCCTCAACGGCCCCAACGACGATGTGATCATTCCGCAAGGCTCGGTGAAAACCGACTGGGAAGTGGAGCTCGGCGTGGTGATCGGCGAAACCGCGCGCAGCGTCAGCGTGGAAAACGCCCTGGCGCACGTGGCCGGCTACGTGGTGGTGAACGATCTTTCCGAGCGCGAATTCCAGCTCGAACATGGCGGCCAATGGGTAAAGGGCAAAAGCTGCGACAGCTTCGGCCCGATCGGCCCCTGGTTGGTCACCACCGACGAAGTGTCCGATCCGCAGCAGCTCGGCCTGTGGCTGGAAGTGAACGGGCATCGCTACCAGAACGGCAATACGCGCACGATGATTTTCGGCGTGGCGCAATTGGTGAGCTACATCAGCCGCTACATGACGTTGCTGCCCGGCGACGTGATCAGCACGGGCACGCCTTCCGGCGTCGGCCTGGGCCTGAAACCGCCGGTGTATCTGCGTCCTGGCGACAAGATCGAATTGGGCATCGACGGACTCGGTACGCAGCGGCAGCGCGTGCTCGCGCATCCGAATGACCGATAAGCCGCGCATGACCGCACCCACACCACATTTCCTGGATGCAAGGACAGCCACTCGATGAGCAAGATCACGGCGCTGGATACTTACGACGTTCGCTTCCCGACGTCGCGCGAACTGGATGGCTCGGATGCCATGAACCCTGACCCGGACTATTCCGCGGCGTACGTCGTCATGCGCACGGACCAGCCCGGCCTGGCCGGCCATGGCCTGGCGTTCACCATCGGCCGCGGCAACGACGTGCAGAAGGCGGCGATCGATGCGCTGGCCGACCATGTCGTCGGCCTGGATCTGCAGGACGTCGTCAATGATCTCGGCGGCTTTTCGATGCGCATGGTCGGCGATTCGCAGCTGCGTTGGCTGGGGCCTGAAAAAGGCGTGATGCACATGGCGATCGGCGCCGTGGTCAACGCGGCGTGGGACCTTGCCGCGCGCATGGCCGGCAAGCCACTGTGGCGCTTTATTGCCGACATGACACCGGAACAGCTCGTCGCCACCATTGATTTCCGCTATCTCACCGACGCACTCACGCCGGAAGAAGCATTGACCATGCTGTACGCCGCTGCGCCCAGCAAGGCCACGCGCATCGAGCAGTTGCTGGCCGAAGGCTACCCCGCCTACACCACCTCGCCCGGCTGGCTGGGGTACTCCGACGAAAAAATGCAGCGCCTGGCGCGCGAAGCGGTGGCGGCGGGTTTCCGCACGATCAAACTCAAGGTCGGCATGAACGTGGAAGACGACGTGCGCCGCTGCCGTCTCGCGCGCGCCACGGTGGGGCCGGACATCGCCATTGCCGTCGATGCGAACCAGCGCTGGAACGTGCCCGATGCGATCGCCTGGTTGAGCCGGCTCAAGGACGTAGGCCTGGAATGGGTGGAAGAGCCGACCAGCCCGGACGACGTGCTAGGCCACGCCGCGATCCGCCGCGCGGTGGCCCCCGTGCCGATCTCGACCGGCGAACACACGCAGAACCGGGTGATCTTCAAGCAGCTGTTCCAGGCCGGTGCGGTGGATCTGGTGCAGATCGATGCCGCACGCGTCGGCGGCGTGAACGAAAACCTGGCGATCCTGCTGCTGGCGGCCAAGTTCGGCGTGCGCGTGTATCCGCATGCCGGCGGCGTCGGACTGTGCGAGCTGGTGCAACATCTGGCGATGGCCGATTTCGTGGCGATCACCGGCAAGAAGGAAGATCGCGCCATCGAGTTCGTCGATCACCTGCACCAGCATTTCGTCGATCCGGTGGTGATCCGCAACGGACATTACATAGTACCTACCGCGCCGGGTTTTTCCGCGCAGATGCACACCGAGACGCTGGCGCAGTATCGTTTCCCGGATGGCCCCGTGTGGTGCCAACCGCTGGATACCGCAACCGTCCCATGACGACACCGATCACCAACGTCGCCGACCTGCGCGAACTCGCCAAGCGCCGCGTGCCGCGTGCCTTCTTCGAATACGCCGATCGCGGCTCATACGATGAAGTCACGCTGCGCGCCAATCGCGCCGCATTCGAGCGCATTGCGTTACGGCAACGGGTGATGAGCAATGTGGACAACCGTTCGCTGGCCACCGATATCGTCGGCCAGCCGGTATCGATGCCGCTGGCGATCGCACCGACGGGGCTCACTGGATTGCAGCACGGTGCTGGCGAAATCCTCGGTGCGCGTGCGGCGGAAAAAGCCGGCATCCCCTTCTGCCTGAGCACCATGTCGATCTGCTCGATCGAACAGGTGCGCGCCGCAGTGGCAAAGCCGTTCTGGTTCCAGGTGTACGTGATGCGCGATCGCGGCTTCACGCGCGACCTGATCCGGCGCGCCAAGGACGCCGGATGTTCCGCCTTGATGCTCACCGCCGATCTCACCGTGCAAGGCCAGCGCCATCGCGAGATCAAGAACGGCTTGTCGGTGCCGCCCAGGATTACCTTGCGCAATATCCTGGACATGGCAAGCAAGCCGCGTTGGGCGTGGAGCATGCTGCGTGCACCGAGCCGCTCCTTCGGCAACCTGCAAGGACGCATCGAGAACACCGACAGCCTCACCACGCTGGCGCAGTGGATCGCCAACCAGTTCGATCCCACGCTGGAATGGAAAGACCTGGAATGGATTCGCGAGTTGTGGCCCGGCAAGCTGATCATCAAGGGCATCCTCGATCCGCGCGATGCACGCATCGCGGCTAGCCTTGGCGTCGACGCCATCGTCGTCTCCAACCATGGCGGCCGCCAATTAGATGGTGCGCCCGCCACGATCGACGTACTGCCCTCCATCGTGCAGGCGGTCGGCGATCGCATGCAGGTGCTGTTCGATAGCGGCATCCAGAGCGGACAGGATTTGCTCAAGGCGCTGGCCTGCGGCGCGCATGCCGGACTGATCGGCAAAGCCTTTCTTTATGGCCTCGGCGCGATGGGCGAAGCCGGAGTAAGCAAGGCCATCGAGCTGATCCGCAAAGAGCTGAGCGTGAGCATGGCGCTGACCGGGCAGACCGATGCGCGTAGCATTTCGCCAGACATCATCTGGCGCAAACCTGGCGATGGCTTGTTCCCTGTCGTCAACACGCAGTTCGAGGACCCGGGCGTTCCTTGCCGTAAGTAAAAACGCTTATTGGTCTGTAACCTCGGCACACGCCGCGTCGAATGCCCTTACTGACGAAACTCGCTACAGCGCAGTAAGGATCATGTCCAAAGCAAACCTCCTTCGTAGACTCGCGATTGCTCCCCTCCCTCTTCCCTATGGCTGGTATGCGCTGCCGCTCAGGCTGATCGCTGGCTTCGGATTCATGGAACATGGCTACGCCAAGCTGGTGCGTGGTCCAGACGCTTTCATTGGAATACTCCATGCGATCGGCATGCCGTTTGCCGACCTGCTCGGATGGGCGACGATCGTCATCGAGCTGCTGGGCGGCCTGATGATCTTCGTGGGTGCCTTTGTTCCAGTGGCCAGCGTTCCGATGATCGTGGTCCTGCTGGTCGCCATATTCACCGTGCACCTGCCTTATGGCTTCAGTTCGATCAAGTTGATGTCGTATGACGCCGCAGGCGCACACTTTGGGCAGCCCGGTTACGAGACCGACCTGCTCTATCTGGCCTGCCTGCTGGCCTTGTGCGTCGGCGGAGCGGGTCCGCTGTCGCTGGATGGCTGGCTCAGCAAGCGGCGCAATGCGTAAGCTGGGATGAAAAATGCCGGCATCGCCATGCCAATCAAGGCTGGAGTTCATTCCAGCCTACGATCGCAGCCCTCAAGCTCTAGCATGTCCGCCGGCAGCCGAAACATCCTTCCCGGCTTGGTGCGCAGCAAGGCTTCCATCGTGGTGTAGCCCCAGGCCACCGCGCCGAACATCATGCCCGCTTCACTCGCCGCCTCCGCGTCGCGGATCTCGTCGCCGACATAGATGGCTTCCGTCGTGGCCATGCGCGTGTGCTTGAGGATGCGGCGCAAGCGGTGCGACTTGCCGAACAGGCTGGTGCCGCATTCAAGCGTGGCGAAGCGACTGGTCAGCGCCTCCCCCAGTACGGCAGTCACATTCTGCAGCGTGTTGGAGGTGGCCAGGGCCAGCTGCATGCGCTTGTCCAGCAACGCATGCAAGGCATCGAGCACCCCGGGGAATGGATGCACGTCGTGAATGCGCCGCTGCAGGATGCCGCGAAAATCCGCCATCACGGCCGGCACTTTCCACGCCGGCAAATGCAACTCGCGCATCAATTCCCGCGCACTCATCCCGCGCAGCGTGTGTTGCTCGTGCAGTTGCACCTGCCGGAATCCGTGCCGTGCCGCCAGCACGTTGACGGAATCGGCAAACACCGGGTAGCTGTCGGCCAAGGTGCCGTCGAAATCGAAGATGGCAAGCTCGATGGTCATGGCTGTGAGGATAACCATCATCCAAACTGCGTGATAGCCGATCCACTGCGCATGGGTAAGAAACAAATCGAAGTTGTGGCTTAACCCGTGATTCAAGCTGAGCATCAGGCGGGCACCGCTATCTAACTAATAGCGGCTGGAATTGCCGTCCCGTTTTTCCAATACATCTGCCGCAATACGCCTGGAAAGCACATTACGCACAGCGAGCATCCTCCGAACCGCCGCCGCACTGCTGCAGTGCAACGGGCTTAAGAAAAAATGTGATAACGCCGATGGTGTAACGGTATTGCAATGCAGCAGCATCAGGGAATAGGATCAAAGCGCAGTCGGGATTCCGGCCCGCACTTTTGTGGCAGCGCCCATGGCGCGCCCGCTGTGCCGCAGGGCTGGTAGATCGGGGAATCAAACGAGAAGCGCGCGCGACATCCGCGCCGTGGCCGTTGCTTGACCTCGCCATCGCACTGCCAGCATTACGACCCGCCGCGCTTGAACCGGCGAGCGTCCCCGCTCCACGACCGACCGTTTGGTCAGGCCGCTTCTTCTTGAATCTTGCTTTGTCGCCTTCGCCGGAGTTTCCCGGAATGTTCGCGCCTGCCAGCGCGGCAAGTTCGGTCGTCAATTGCGCGACCGAGCGCGGTTGTGGCTGCCCGGGGATTGGCCAAGCGTGGAGGCCATTGGACGTCTATACGTCCATACGATCCACATTCATGCACGGCAAACGTTCGGGAGACAAGTATCCGATGAAACGATGTATGAGGCAGGTTGCACTGGCTGTGGCGCTGATCGCACCAGCCATGGGAATGCAGGCGAGCGCGGAAGAAGCGCCTGTCAGCACGGTGGCGGGAAGCGTGGCAGTGATCAATGACTATCTGTTCCGCGGGCTTTCCCAGACCAATTGGAAACCCGCGGTGCAGCCGGGCATCGAATACGACCATGCCAGCGGCTGGTATGTCGGCGCCTGGGGCAGCAACATCAGTTGGCTTTCCGATGCATCCAGCGATGCCGCACCCATTTCCAGCAGCGTGGAACTCGATTTCTACACCGGCTTCCGCGGCAAAATCACCGGCGACTGGAGCTACGACGTCGGTCTCTACGAGTACTACTACCCGGGCACCTACCCGAGCGGTTTTACCCGTCCCTATACCACCGAGGCTTATGCATCGATCGGTTTCAAGGGCGTCACGCTCAAGTACTCGCATGCGTTCACCAACCTGTTCGGCTTCGCCCACAGCAAGAACAGCGGCTACGTCGATCTTTCCTACAGCTACGAGTTCACGCCAAGCTGGACGGTGGGTGCGCATGTAGGCCATCAGAAGGTGCACAACGTCGACGGCGCCTCCTACAGCGATTGGCGAGTGAGCGTGAGCAAGGCCTTCAACCATGGTTATTCGGTGTCGCTCGGCTACTACGACACCAATGCCTCGCGGAGCGTCTACACCAATGCCTACGGCCACTTCGTCGGCCGCGCCACCGGCATCCTCACGCTGAGCAAATCGTTCTGACCTGAACCGCCATTGCCGCAGCCTTTGCGGCTGCGGTTTTCCATCGGGAGACCTGCATGAAACTGATCACTTGCATCATCCGGCCATACAAGCTTGATGAAGTGCGCGACGCGCTCACCGTCGCCGGCGCCAGCGGCATCACGCTGAGCGAAGTGCGCGGCTTCGGCCGCCAGAAGGGACACACCGAGTTGTACCGCGGCGCGGAATACGTCGTCGACTTCCTGCCCAAGCTGAAAATCGAGGTGGTGGTATCCGACGAGTTGCTCGACGGCGTGCTCGATGCCATCCAGCAGGCGGCCAAAACCGGCAGCGTGGGTGACGGAAAAATCTTCGTGAGCACGGTGGATCAGGTCATGCGTATCCGCACCGGCGAACTCGACGCCGACGCCCTTTAACCCACCCTCTGCGAGGCTTTCCATGAAAGAAATGCTGCTTTCCCGTCCCGCGCGCACTATTCCGGCGTGGGTCATGACGATACTGCTGCCATGCCTGCTGCTGTTGGCGCCGGATTCCCATGCCGCGGCCACCGCCACCCCGGTGGTGGACAAGGGTGACGTGGCGTGGATGCTGACCTCCACGCTGCTGGTGCTGATGATGACGGTGCCGGGGCTGGCGCTTTTCTACGGCGGACTGGTGCGTTCCAAGAACGTGCTTTCAGTGTTGATGCAAGTGATGACGGTGTTCTCGATGATCGTGGTGCTGTGGGTGATCTACGGCTACACGCTTGCTTTCAACGGCGGCAACGCCTTCATCGGCAACTTCGACAAGCTGTTTCTCAAGGGCGTGACCAAGGATTCCCTGGCGGCGACCTTCACCACGGGCGTTTCCCTGCCGGAATACGTGTTCGTGGTGTTCCAGTCGACTTTCGCCGGCATCACTGGCGCGCTCATCGTCGGCGCATTCGCCGAACGCATGCGCTTTCGCGCGGTGCTGGTGTTTTGTGCACTGTGGTTCACTTTCGCCTATCTGCCGATCGCCCACATGGTCTGGTACGGCCCCAGCGGCTACATGTTCGCCAAGGGTGCGCTGGACTTCGCTGGCGGCACGGTTGTGCATATCAACGCCGGCATTGCCGGGCTGGTTGGCGCCTACATGATCGGTCCGCGCATCGGCGTTGGGCACCAGTCGATGAAGCCGCACAACGTCACCTTCACCATGGTCGGCGCGGCGATCCTGTGGGTAGGCTGGTTCGGTTTCAATGCGGGTTCCAACCTGGAGTCGAATGCGGGTGCGGCGCTTGCCTTCATCAATACACTGGTAGCGACCGCGGCGGCCATGCTGGCGTGGTTGCTGATAGAAGCAGTGTTGAAGGGCAGGCCGTCGATGGTCGGCGGCGCTTCCGGCGCCGTGGCCGGTCTCGTCGCCATCACGCCGGCGTGCGGCACAGTGGGTCCAATGGGCTCGCTGGTGATCGGCGCGCTGGCCAGCATGGCGTGCGTGTGGGGTGTCACCGGATTGAAGAAGATCCTGCGTGCCGACGATGCACTGGACGTGTTCGGCGTACATGGAGTGGGCGGCATCGTCGGCGCCATCCTTACCGGCGTGTTTACCGCGCCGTCGCTGGGCGGCACTGGCGCCGCCGATTTCTCCATCGGCCACCAAGTCAGCGTCCAGGCGCTGGGTGTGGGCGTGACCCTGGTGTGGAGCGGCGTGGTCTCGGTGCTTGCCTACCTCGTGGTCAGGGCGATCTTCGGCCTGCGGGTGAGTGCCGACGCCGAACGTGAAGGCCTTGACATCACCTCGCACGGCGAGAGTGCCTACGAGAGCTGAGCCGCGATAGCGTGTCGAAAAAGGGTTCGTCGAGCCCTTTTTCGATATGCTCGCAATACGCGAACCTGATGCATCCGAGACGAGCGATGGCCGCGTAGGTTGGGGGAGCGGAACGCGAACCCCAACATTCCCGAATGCTTGCAAGCCACGTTGGGATTCGGCTGCGTCTCGCCGCAACCTATGTTTTTGCGCGAGCGCACGGACAACGGCGATCACAGCGCTTTGAGCGCTTCCTGCAGCGAAAAGATGCGCCCCATTAGCACCCACTTCTGCCCCGCTTCGGCCCATGGCAGCCGTTGCTGATAGCGATCCATCAGCGCTTCCCATGCCTGCGTTTTCTCATCGTCACCCACCTCCCGTTTTGCAGGGGGCACGAAGTCGTCGGCCATTTTCACCACCATCACCAAACGATTGCCGGTGCGGAAGATTTCCATGTCCTCGATGCCTGCCGCACGAATGGACGTGACGATCTCCGGCCAGACCACGCCGGGACGATGCCAGTATTCGTATTCGGCGATAGCTGCGGCATCGTCCTTGAGATCCAGGGCGTAGTAATGGCGTTGCATCAGATGGCACTCCGTACGGTGCGGCGGCGCCAGGCAAACAAGGCGATGACGGCGAAGCTGCAGGCCGGCACAATCATGGCGTCGGACATGCTGGAGTGATCAGAGACAGCGCCCATGATTGCGGTGAGTACCGCACCACCGATGATGGTCATCACCAGCAAACCCGAGCCAAGCTTGCGTTCATCGTCGCTGCGGCCTTCCACACCTAACGCGAAGATGGTGGGATACATCACCGACATGAAGAAGCTGCACGCTGCCAACGCGTAAGCGCCACTGCTGCCGGGGTGCAGCACCGCGTATAGCGTCAATACGACATTGATCGCCGCGAACGTAAACAGAAGCCGCACCGGTGCCACGTATTTCATCAAGGCGGCGCCGGCAAAGCGGCCGACCATGAAGCAAACCAGCTCGGCGGTGAGGAAGTTGGCCGCCATCCTTGCAGACGTGCCGTGCATGGTGGCCTGCACATAGCGGATGGTGTAGCTCCACACACCCACTTGCGCACCGACGTAGAAAAACTGCGCCAGCATGGCGCCGATGAAAAACCTGTCGCGCAGCAGCCGGCTCAGTACGCCGGAGCCCGCTGCAGGCGTTGCCGCGGCGCGCGGTGCCGCGCTTTTGGGAAAACGCGTGGCAAGGATCAGCACCGCCCACGCCAGTACCACCAGGCCGATCACCAGATATGGCCATTGCACCGCCTTGGTTTCGCTGACGTAGTACGCCGTGCGCTCAACCTCGCTCATCGCGCCCAATTGTTCGGGCGTGTGTTCGATACCGGAAAAAATGAAATGCTGGCCGATCAATATGCCCGCGATCGAGCCAAGCGGATTGAATGCCTGGGCCAGGTTGAGCCGGCGCGTGGCGGTTTGCGGTGATCCGAGCAAGGTCACGAACGGGTTGGCCGAGGTTTCCAGAAAGGCCAGGCCGCTGGCGATCACGAACAAGGCGAACAGGAACATGCCGTAGGTGGCTTTTTCCGCCGCCGGCCAGAACAGCAGCGCGCCGATGCCGTAAAGCATGAGCCCGAACACCACCGCACTTTTGTAGCCGAAGCGGCGCATGAACATGCCGGCCGGCATGGCAATCAGGAAGTAGCCGAGGTAAAACGCGCTCTGCACCAGCCCAGCTTCGAAATCGCTGAGCACGAAGGCTTTCTTGAATTGCGCGATCAGCACGTCATTGAGGTTGTTGGCGCCGCCCCATAGGAAAAACAGGCTGACGATCAACACCAGCGGCAGCCAGATGCGGCCTGCTTGCGATGCATCGGTGGCTGGCATGGGGGCGTCTTCGGGCACGGTTTGCGCTTCCACCTGGTTCTCCTACACGTTCAGCAGGTCCCCGGGGTGACGACCCTGCTCATTTGTGCAAATATGAAACGGTTATTCATAGATAGCACAAGTCGCGCTGCAACATGGGTCGGATTTTGGGCAAGATGGCGCGATGTGAATAAATCGAACAAGGGGAGAGTCATGGCTACTCAAACACCCAAGTATCGCGCCCCGGCGCTCGACAAGGGGCTGGATATCCTGGAGCTGCTGGCTGGATCGAGCCGCCCGCTGAGCATCGCAGAAATTTCCGAGGGCGTGGGGCGTTCCCGCGGCGAAATCTTCCGCATGCTGCAAGTGCTGGAGGAGCGCGATTACATCGCCCGTGGCGAAGGCGACGTGGGTTACTCGGTCACGCCGCGCTTGTTCCGCCTCGGCATGGAGCAGCCGCCGGTGAAGAGCGCCATCGAAACCGCCATGCCGGTGATGCACCACCTGGCCGATACCTGCGGCCAGGCCTGCCATCTGGTGGTGCCGTCCGGCGAGCAGATCGTGGTGGTGGCGCGCGTCGATCCGCCCGGCGAAGTCGCCCTGGTGGTGCGCGTGGGCCATCGCCGCCCGATGTCGCAATCCACTTCCGGGCATGTGCTGCTGGCTTTTCAGGAAGAACAGACGCGCGAGCGTTGGCTGGACCTGATCACGCGCTTCGAACCCGCGCTGGACCGCAAGAAACTGATGCGGCTGGTGAACCAGTTGCGCACGCGCGGCTATGCCTGCGAACGCAGCCACGTGGTCGACGCCGTCACCGATCTTTCCGCACCGGTGCTTCAACACGGCAGCGCCGTGTGCGCACTGACCATTCCCTACATCGAACAGCAGAACGCTTCGCAGAGCATGGACGACGTGATCGCCGCCCTGCTCCACGCCACGCGTGAGATTTCCGAAGCATTGCAGTTCGGTTCCCCACGCACCACCTGAAAGCGAGTATTGAAACCATGCAGATACGCCGTAGCGTTTTGCTGGCCGCCGCGATGGCCGCCACCCTCCTCGCCGGCAGCGCCGCGGCGCAGA
The DNA here is from genome assembly GCF_036746095.1 of Dyella sp. Taxonomy (NCBI): domain Bacteria; kingdom Pseudomonadati; phylum Pseudomonadota; class Gammaproteobacteria; order Lysobacterales; family Rhodanobacteraceae; genus Dyella; species Dyella sp. The sequence goes on along the minus strand of NZ_DAIOEU010000018.1, from coordinate 6,812 downwards.
ACTTTGCCGACGTCAAACCCTCGCCGCAGCAAACGCATTGGCAGGACCTGGAATTCGGCGTGATCGTGCATTTCGGCACCAACACGTTCCTGGATCGCGAATGGGGTGATGGCACGGCCGATCCAAAGGTATTCAACCCCGATCATGTCGATCCCGATCAATGGGCGCGCGCGGCCAAGTCCGCCGGCGCGAAATACCTGGTGCTGGTCGCCAAGCATCATGATGGCTTCGCCTTGTGGCCCACTGCGCAAACCGATTATTCGGTAAAGAACAGCCCATGGCTGGGCGGCAAAGGCGACCTGGTGAAAATGACCTCCGATGCGGTGCGCAAGGAAGGCATGGCATTCGGCGTGTATCTATCGCCATGGGATCGCCATGAGCCGCGTTACAAGGATTCGGCCGCCTACGACAAGTACTACATGGCGGAGATGGACGAGCTCGTGCAGAACTATGGCCCATTGGTGGAATGGTGGCTGGATGGCGCCGGCAGCGCAGGCCACGTGTACGACTTCAAGAAATACCTGGAAGAACTGCGCACCTATCAATCGAACACGATGGTGTTTGCCGACGTCGCGCTGTTCGGCTACGGCGACATTCGCTGGGTCGGCCAGGAAGATGGCCATATACACGGGGAAAACTGGAACGTGATCGATCGCCACGGCGACTTGCGCTGGCGTCCGGTGGAAGTGGATACGCCGCTGCACAAGCTGCAATGGTTCTGGCATCCGGATAGCGACAAGACGCTCAAGAGCGTCGACGAGTTGATGGATATCTGGGAAAACAGCGTGGGCCTCGGTGGCCAGTTGATGCTTGGCCTGGCGCCGAATCGCCGTGGCTTGTTGCCGGATGCCGATGTGAAGCGGCTGAAGGAATTTGGTGAAGCGTTGCAGGCGCGTTATGGCGCGGACAAGAACCTAGTGCGCAAACATGCCTTCACCGATGCCAATACCAGCGCCGCACTGGATGGTGACCAGGACACGTTCTGGTCCGCGCCTGAAGGTGCGCGCAATGCCGTGCTCGAGGCGAATTTCCCGCAGCCCATCACGTTCGATCATGCACTGACGATGGAGTGGTTGAACGATGGCCAGTGCGTGCAGAAATACGCCATGGAAGCCTGGGTGAACGGCGCGTGGAAGGCCGTCGCCAGCGCCCAGGCAATCGGCCACATGAAGATCGATCGCTTTGCGCCGGTGACTGCGGCCAAGGTGCGACTGAACATTCTTTCGAGTGCTTGCACGCCGCGCATTCGAGAGTTCCAGTTGTTCAACGTTGGGCAGAAACGCTGATATTCCTGGGTTACCAGTTCGTCGCCCCGGCGCAAGCCGGGGCCTGGGAATGAGCTGTAATGTGCCCGATCCTAGCTACCCCGGCGGCAGCAAACTGCCCCCACATCTGCAGACAAGGTCAACGGCGACTTATGATGGCCGCCCGGGCAGCACGCTCGGGCGTATTCCCGGAGCCAGCCTGGGATGATCAACAAAGCCAAGCACGACAACCTGCCCACCATCGGCTCAGCCCTGGGCACGCTCGCAGGGCGTGAGTGCCGCCGATTGCTGCGCGCACTCGGCATGCGCAAGCAACGGCAGGAAGGCATCCATGAGGCGCGCAAATCCTGCCGCCGCCTGCGCAGCATTTTGCCCTTGCTACCACCGGGACCGCGGATTGACGCCGTGGATCAGGGCCTACAGGAACTGGCGCGTAGCCTTGGGCCGATGCGTGATGCCTATATCGCGGCACGCACGGCGAAACTGCTGGCGACGGCCCATGCAAGGTCGGTAACGCCCGAGGTGTTGCAGACACTCGACCAGCGTTGCGAGCAGATGATCGACGCCGCGCTCAAGCAGGATCCGCAGTGGCGCCACCGACGCGCCGAAGCACAGCGCATCGCAGCCTCGATCCAGGCACTTCAATGGCAGGACATCCGGCCTTCATCGGCCAGGCAAACCCTCAAGCACAGCAAGCGGCGCGTAAAGAAAGCGCGCAAGAAAGCGCTTGCATTGCGCACGCCGCCAGCGTCGCATCGGTGGCGGCGACGCGCTCGGACGTTGCGTTATCAGCTCGACTTCGTGCGCAAGGCGCGCCGCATGGCAGGCATGAAAAAACCACGCACGCAGCGCTATGGCGAACGGGCCAAATACCTTTCCATGCTGACCGACCAGCTCGGCTGGCGCCAGGATTTCCAGATTTTCCTGGGCGCCGTCGAAGCGTTGCCGGAGTCGGCCAAGGTAATGGCATTGCGCCGTGAACTGAAATCGAAATCGGCAAGCTGGTCAAAGGCCGAGCCGCATGCGTAGAGGCGGTCAATGACACACCAGCACGGGAATATCGCAGCAGCCTAAGACCCGGTTCGTTTCGCTGCCCAGCAACATGCGATCCAGCGTGGCGTAGCCATGCATGCTCATCACGATCAAGTCGCAATGCTGCATCTTGGCCGCGCCGACTATGGCTACGTAGGGACGGCGGTCAAATGCATAACCGCCATGGCATTCCACACCAGCCTCGTTCGCCATCGCCTCGATCTCCGCCAGCCGTTGCTGCGCGCGCGTAATGGCGCGCTCCTCGTGCGAATCCTGCGCATGCCGGATAACGTCGGAGAAATACGCCACCGCAGCAAGCGGCGCCAGCACATGAAATGCGTAGATGCGCGCCCCCAGCGCGTGCGCCAACTCGATACCGACTTGCGCGGCATGCATGGCTTGCTCGGAGCCATCGGTGGGAACCAGGATATGCGAAAACATGATGCCTCCTTCGGGACAGAACCCTACCGAGCGCATTGTTTTCTTCGGTTGCGTCGGCCATGGCTGCGACAGGCAAATCGCCGACCTGGCCCGACTTGAGTTGGATTTTACACCCCGCAAACGGCAGGGCATGGAACATGTTTCGTGGCAGCCGGGCAGCTTTTCGCTTGTGTTAATCCACCCGGCGCCCCATTTCTTGGCAGTCCTTACACACAGAGATAATCATGACGCTGGCAGAAGCGGTGCCGCAGACCGGGAGCGATGACGAACTGCAGAGCTTCGTCGACAAGCATCGCCGCCTGTTCGTACTGACCGGCGCCGGCTGCAGCACGGATTCGGGCATCCCTGACTACCGTGATGCCGACGGCAGCTGGAAACGCTCCCAGCCGGTGACCTACCAGGCCTTCATGGGCGAGGAATTGACCCGCAAGCGCTATTGGGCGCGCAGCCTGGTGGGTTGGCGCCGCTTCGGCAAAGCCTTGCCGAACCCCACGCATCGCGCGCTGGCTCGCCTGGAAGAACTTGGCAAGCTGGAGCTGCTGCTCACGCAGAACGTGGACGGCCTACATCAGCGGGCGGGAAACCGCCGTGTGGTGGATCTGCACGGGCGGCTGGATACGGTGCGCTGCATGGACTGCGAAGCGCGTTCGCCGCGTCACGCCTTGCAACGGACGTTGCTGCAACTCAATCCGGCCTGGGCCACGCTCGATGCGATCGACGCACCGGATGGCGACGCCGATCTCGACGGCCATGATTTCAGCAGCTTCATCGTGCCGCCCTGCCCGCACTGTGGCGGCGTGCTGAAGCCGGACGTGGTGTTCTTCGGCGAGAACGTGCCGCGCGAGCGCGTGGGAACCGCCATGCAAGCATTGGACGCGGCGGATGCGATGCTGGTGGTCGGCTCATCCTTGATGGTGTTTTCCGGCTACCGCTTCGCGCATGCGGCCGCCAAGGCAGGCAAGCCGATTGCCGCCGTCAACCTGGGACGCACGCGTGCCGATCCGCTGTTGAGCCTGAAGGTGGAACGTTCCTGCGCTGATGCCCTGGCGTTTTGTAGGCTGGAATGAATCCCAACTTTATTGGCATGAGGATGCTGGGGTTTCGCTCCAACCTGCGCAGAGGGACGAGGCAGGTTCATGCCTAACGTCGTGCGCGGAAGAAATCGCGTAGCAGCGTTGCCGATTCCTCTGCCAGCAAGCCGCCTTGCACCTCGACACGATGGTTGTGGCGCTCGGAAATCAACGTATCGAACACACTGCCGGCAGCACCGGTCTTGGGATCGGTGGTGCCGTAAACGACACGCCCGACGCGCGCATGCACGAGTGCCATGGAACACATCGCGCATGGTTCGAGGGTGACATACAGCGTGGCGCCACCGATGCGGTAGTTCGCGAGTTTTTCGCCTGCCGCGCGCAAGGCCATGATTTCCGCGTGCGCGGTCGGATCGTGCAAGGTGATGTTGCGGTTCCAACCCAGGCCTACGATTTGCCCGTCCTGCACCAACACTGCGCCCACCGGTACTTCGTTTTCGGCGTCGCGCGCGTGCGCGGCGAGCTGCAGCGCGCGGCGCATGTAGCCTTCGTCTTCGGGGCTGAAATGGGATGGCGTATTGTCCGGGACCAAGTCTGTCATGCCTGGGAAAGCTCAAGGGGATGCGCTGATATGGGCATTATCGCCCGGCCGCGGTGGATAGTCGCCCCGCGGCATGCATTCCTCATTCCCCAGGCTGGCGCAGGATTGCCGGCAGCCGGCAGATCAAGTTCAGCAGGTACTGGTTTTTTGCTCCTCGATTTCAGCGCGTTTCATACAGGTCTTCGATAGTAAGCTGTAATCTGTGCAGCGGACTGCTGCACAATTGGGGTGCTTTCCCTTGTGCGCGGGAACGGTGAAAAAAAATGCGGATTGCGTTGGGGTCTGCCTGATATTCAGGCGACCGCAGCAACGCGAAAGGCCGCTTCCATCTGCTGTTGTTCTCTTGCCAGGATCTTTAGCGAATCAGCAAGCACATGCCACTGTGAAACGATTTGTATTTGGTTCGAGATAATCGTGTGGGCTTGTTCGGCAGAGACCCTGAAATAAGGGGCTACCGACCGAACCAGCTCCAGATCCAAAGCGTTGTCGGTTTCGCTGATGTTGAGCTTGAGCCCGCTGGCATGTGCAACCGGATTCATATCGAATGCCGGGGAAAGCACCCATCCTCTGCCAGGTTCCAATAAGAAACCATGGTTGCGAAGATGATCATCGGTATTGGATACCAGCACATTGAAGACGATGCGCGACCACAGCTCGCGCAGATCGGCATCAGTACTCGCTCCATCGGTCATCAGCACGCGCGCCATTTCCAGATAGCTGGCGCCGGTCGATGCGTCATCGCCATCCTGGTGGCCCGTGAGGTTCATGGCTGAAGCAAAATGCCGCCGCTTTCCTTGGGGCGTACGATCAAAACGCTTCACCAGGAAGGTGTGGTGATCACCGCCGAAACGGCGAACCAGCGCTTCAGGCACGTTCAGTCCGCACGCTTTGGCGAGCGTGTACACCACCATTTCCCAGGCCCCGACATCGTGCTCGTCACGGACGCTAGGAAATTTGGCGATCCACAGCTGGCCTTCAGGGTCGACCACGCTCGCCTTGGGGCGTGCGCCACCTAGCGAACCACCCGGAGCGATCAGCATGCGCAACCACTGATCCGCCTCGCTAGCCACGTTGTGTTCGTCACGTTCCAGTGCAAGGCTTGCGGCTTCCAATGCGCGCAGCTGCACGAACGGTGGAGCAGCCGTGTCGTGATGATCGTCCAGAAAAGGGCCTTGATCGTTACGCCGAAAGCGTAGTGCTCCTACGCGGTACATATCATGCACGCCCAGCAGATAGTCCGACTCGTACAACCGCGCGTTGGAGCCGACCAAGCCGGCACGCTGCGCGCGCTCCAAACGGCGACGCATGAGTAGACGTCCCCAGCGGTCCGGGCTGGCATCGGCGAACATGCCGAAGTTTTCTTGGCCTTGCGGTGGATATTGGCGGCCCGCGTACAGGCCAAGGCGCGGATCGAGTTTGAACCCGACCATATCCGGTCGTTTCAGTACCGCGTCATCGAATTCGAACTCGAAAACTTCGCGCACGGCTGCGCGATGCGTGTACAGGCGACCAAGCAGCAGGGGTTCGGTCAGCTCATACCAATCAGCATAGGCAGCGATAAACGTGTCACTCATTGCCGGCGCCCCTTCGCGTTCGGTACGGGTGGCTTTATAAGCGAAGCCAGACTATCGGCACTGATGAAGTTACCGTCTGCGGCCCACTCCGTAGTGGTGGCCTGCTCCTTCTTTTTCAGAGCGCGTTGTACAGGAGGTGAGTCTGTCGTGCGCGGTATCGCGGTCGCCTTCCTTTTGACACCACGCGGGCTTCGTGTCAGTGAGGCATCTTGCAAATCCCGGCCGATAGGGTCGTCTTTCAACAGAAGATCCAGATCCCCTTCTGCACCCAGCACTTGCATCACTGCCAAATAAGCTCCCATCGTGACGCCGGAACTTCCCCGCTCAAGACTGCGCAGCGTTACCGGCGTCATGCCAGCTCGCTCGGCGACCTGCTTGCCAGTCAGGCGTCGGCGCAGGCGCGCCAAGCGCAAGCGCTTGCCGAATTGCTGCAGGCGCAGCTCGGTGGCAGGCAGCAAAGGGGCGGTTTTCTTGGCCATAGGGGCAATATTACCACCTTTAGTTGCTAAAAAGGAAAAAATATTATCCTTTTTTTCACCGGCCCAGGCTACTGGTTATTGGCATCAAAGCGGCAAATACAGCTGAATGGTCTCGCGCCTCTCTTCCGATAGACCAGTGAACTGGCTTCCCTCAGCAAAGGCTGCACCAAGGATTTTGGACAAGCTCACACGATGAACGAGCTTATTCAGTAACCCCACTCCTCATGCCTAACCGGCAGCTGGTTCAATTCACGTCGTCGCGCCTCCCACTCAGGCAGGAAAGTTCGCATCAGCGACTTGAAACGCTCGTTATGGGTCGGCTCCAACAGATGAACTAGGGCGTGTTAACACTATAGATGCTTGACCGTATACTTCGACGATGGAAATCA